>WYEI01000030.1 GCA_009903905.1 Pyrobaculum sp.
GCTAATCGGTATTTTTTAAACAAGAAGTTAAATTAGCAAACACCGCTGTCTGCCAAATCGAGGCTCTACACCTCTCTCCGCGGAGACAGTTGCTTAGAGCAGTAACCCCCCAGCCAAACCACCGACGACTCACGGCCACTGTAGGACATGCCCACCGGAGACTCGGGACTATGATCAGGTTCTCCGTCCCGTCTCCTCGAGCCACCTCGTGATGGTCTCTGCGAGTTCTGTATAGCGCATGAAGCCCTTCAGATGTTCCCTGCCGCACACGATATATATCTTACCGTCGCTCCTCCGGCGTATCCTCGGCCTCTTCCCCGTCAGGGCCTCCACAAGCGCCGAGAACCTCTTGACGTCTGCCTCCCTGCCTCCCGGCGCGTCGGCCCTGGCGGCGGCCTGACCTATGGCCCTGTTTTTGCCGTATCTGCCGAAGGTGATTGTGTACTCGCGCCTTACGCCGTTGACCTCGGCCGTGATCCTGATCCTCAGCAACTTTTTGCCGCCCCCGACCTCCTCAAGCTCGGCCCCTCCGCCCATGACCTTCACGACATATGTCTTGCCGTTCACCTCAACATTCTTCTCAAAGCCCTCCAGCCTCAAAGAGCCCCTCGCCCTGCCCTCATCCACCACCTCCTTAATCTTTTCATAGACGTCGTTGCCCTCCTTCTGAGCTCTCTCCAATATATAGCTTATGAACTCATCTGCGAGCTCCCGTTGCCTCCCAGAGCCGTAGACGGAGAGCCAGGCGGCGTACGCCAAACCCTTTCTAAGGATATACACGTAGCCATTCTTGCCGCCCTTCGGCATCTTCACCGAGAAGTGGACGTCCTCCACCAGGCCCATTTCCCTAAACCGCCGCGCCCCCTGCTCTATGCTCTCAAGATTGGTGGACGTGTATTTGACTTCCAGAGTGCCGCTACGCGTTAGCCGTATGCCGTACTTCGGCCATCCCTCCTTCAGCGTGAGGCCCTCCTTCAGCTTCTTAAGCCAGCCCTCAGCCCTGCCGGCGTCTACCCAGCCCCTCGCAATTGCCTCCCTAACGATCTCGACAAGAGCTCCTCTGAGCTTCTCATGTCCAGCCGCCAGCTTGTCGGTAGTGGCTACGATGCGCCATATGTCTTTGCTACCCTCATTTTCCACCTCCGCGCCGACGCCCGCAAGCCTCAAGAGGCGCGCCGCAAGCTCCACGCGGCCCCGGTCCGACGATCCGAATTTGAGCTCGAACTTGTCATTGCGCAGATAGACGTTGTACTTCACGGCGGCGCCACCCTCCGAAATGGTCAAATCGGCGGCGACGAAGCCGCTTGGAGTTCTCCTCAGCCCCTCCCAGCTGACGCTGAGCCTCTCGGCCCCAAGCTTCACGGCTTCAGCCAGCTTGTGGCTCTTAAGCCTATCGTCCCCTCCCTCAAGCAGTGGAGACCCGTAGCGGAAGTAAAGACTGGCCAGCCTGGCGGCATCGCCGCCAGACACGACCACGTGAAATACACTCCCTACTCTCCTCACCTCCGCCTTAATGCCGTACGCCGCGAGGGCGGCTACCCAGAGCAAGGCGATTTCGCGCTCGCCGCTGGTCAAGCCGACCACCCTCCTCTTCGAAGACATATATCCGTCTCCGCCTATGGCCCCGGAGATAACAGCGGCGAAGTATCTCAGCGTCGTCTCGTTTACGCCAAGCTTCTCCGCCTGGATAAGCAGAAGGGCCGGCGCGCCGACCTCCCTTGCCACCTTGTCGTTGTTTAGCCTGTCCCTCAGCGCCTCTAGCACGCTCCAGATCTCCTCGCCCAGCCGACTCACGGCGGCGTCCACCACGACGTCCCAGCGGCCAGCAACCCACTGCTTCAGCCCGTCCCAGCTCTTCACGTGCATAAGGTCCTCCAGCCCTGCCTTGACGCCCAATATCTTAAGCCACCCGCTCTCCGCGCTTCTTCTGATCGCGTCGTCGAGGTTCTTAAGGGGGGCCCCAACCACAACCTGCAACTTCGGCCCCTCAAGAGTCAAGGACATGCGAAACTCTACTACTCTAGACCAGTCGAACAAGGCGTGAGTCTCAGCAAACTGCCACAGGTAGGAGGTGGTCATCCGCAACACCCTCTCGCCCTCCTTTTTTCTGGTTATCGCCACGTCTGAGTCAACCCAGCCCAGCATGTAGAGGAGGCTGTCCTCCACGGGCAGACGCCCCTTAACCTCCTCCGCTGCCTTCTCCACCACCTCAAGCCACTGCTCGAAGAACCCCCGCCACCTCTCCACGTTGAACTCCAAGATGTAGACTATACTCTTCTTCACCTTTGAAATCCTCATCTCTATGCCCAGATCCACGAGTCTGCCGCTTTCCTTCATGTTGTAGAGCTTAAACACGTAAGACGACTCGTTTTCCCCCTCAGGCATCAGCGCCGGCTTGCCGCCTTTTGTGAGTTCCTCGATGAAGTGGCTATAGTGGTCGGCGCCGGGCTTTAGGAAGAGGCGGCGGAAGGCCTCCGCCACCATCTCCTCCACCGTTACGGGTCTTTCCACCCCCGTCTTCTCGGCTTCGCGGTGCGCCGTACTTGGCGCATAGTAGAGGAGCCAAACAGAGCCGTCCACCTCAAGCCAATGCCAAGCCGCCACGCCGAAGGCACCCCTCCTCCCCAGCGCGTATTCCCTATACGCTATTAAAGCCGCCAAAGCCTTAACTCCGAAATTCACGCCGCTGAACTCAGAGAGCTCCTTGTTCTCCGCCTCCGCCAGCTCCCTCGCCTTGCCCTCCTCGACGTTTAGGAGGTCTCTAAGGTCGTACTTGACCGCGTATTCGTTCAGCCTCTTCCTGAGAGTACTCAAGGCCTTTTCAAAGGCCGCTTCCTCTTTCTCGGCCAGCTGTGTTAGCAGGCGGAGGTCGGGCATGTACATAACTCTCTTAAACGGCCCTTCGCCAACCTCTCTCTTCTCCACCGCCTTCTTAACCGCGTACTCTCTCAACGCAGATTTGTAGACGCCGAAGGCCTCCTCCAGCGCGAGAGTTACGTAGATTAGGGCCTTCTTCTTCTTTTCATCAAGTTCTCTATACGCCTTGCCCTTCATAAGCCTCCTCTCCTCAGAAGGCTTCGGCATAATCAGCACCCTCAGCGACTCCCAAGGCTCCGCCAGCTTTATCCCCCCGGCGTTGGCCGCCTTGGCGATTTCCCTAAACTTCTCGTAGGGGTCGGAGGCGCTCCTCAAAATGTTGAACACCTCCTCCCTTGAGTACTTCTCGACGCCAGCGGCTACAAACGGCGTTAGAGCCGCCGCATACGCCAACTTCTCCAGCTCCACCAGGCCCCACAGATTCAACGCGGCGGACAGCGCAACAGCCCCAGCCGAGACGGCCGCCATCAAGAAGAGGTAGGCCTTGTTTTCATCCACCAAAGCCAACACCCTCGCCACCGCTTCGACAAAGAGCTCCGCCAGCCTCTGCAGAGACACCTTAACCCGCTCAAACACCTCCTTAACTGCCTCGTACAGCGTCTTAGCCGCCTTCTGCACGTACTCAACAGCCTCCCTAAACCGATCCACCTCCGCCAACGCCACAGCCGAGGCGACGGAGGAAACCACGGCCTCTGAATACAGCCCATGATACACCGAATACAGAGCCGCCGAGAGACTTGCTGAGGCGGCTTCTCTACGTCTACGCCACATCCACATGCGCCAGTTTAAAAACAACTATAGCTTGAGGAAATCCTTACTGTAGACATTCGGTGGAGAGTGGATGAAGAAGTGGGCGATCCTTAGGGATAGGTTGGTGGAGATTGCCAAGGTTATGCGGAGGTTTCCGCGGATGGTAGAGGTGGTGAGGCAGAGGCCGGTGAGCATCCTCCACCCCTACATGGTAGAGGTGTACGTGGCAAAGGACGGGTCTGAGGCGGGTCCCCCCAACCTCACCGAAGGCTTTTTGCGCCCAGAACGGCGCTGTGAAGAAGGTCAGGCTAGAGCTGACATTCAGCAGATATGAAGTATACGAGGAAAAAATTAGAGAAGTATACAGACCAAAGGGCCTGCTGGCATACACCACGGCGGCGAGGGAGTACGTGAGGATACTCTAAATGCTTTATTTAGTAGTCGTAAACCTCATGGCGTCAGTTACCCTAGGAGCGAGCACCTCACCTCATGGGCATGACTGTCATCACGCCTATCTAGAAGTCTGTTATTATATTTTACATTTTCTTCTTAGCCTAAAAAACCTCTCATCCTGCCGAGGGCCAGCGCGTGTGCTTGTGCATCGGCGTTGCGGAGGAGGGCCACGTAGGTCTCGTCAGGCTCAGGTTTTATGTCCATGACGTCTAGCGCCGCGTCCACCTCTTTCGTCAGGTTGCCGCCGAGGAGCCTCTCAGCCCTCTCTCTGCAGTAGAATGAGCTGTCGTATTTCCACTCGTCTACAAGCGCCGGCAAGGCTTTCAACACGGCATCGAGCAGATCGGTTTTGTAAGCCCACATTATGAAGCGGGCATCTAGAAGCGTCGGGGGCAGGCCCGCGATGTACCACGCGGCTGTATACACTATGGCCCTCGGCACTTGTACTCCGCCTTCCACGACCCTTCCATACTGCCTCCAGCTCACTCTCTCTCTGGTGGATGGGATGGCCGCCGAGATTTCCGCAATCTTCTGCAAATAGCCGGCAACAGCGTCTCTATACATGCGAGATGCGGCCTTCACCCACTCCTCGCCAATCTCCACGCGGCGTGGAGGAAGCTGAGCAGATAGGATCTCCCTCACTCTTAAAAACTCTGCATAGGAGACGTCGTATCTAACGGCGGACTGTATTGTGGCGGTGCGGTACCCGGAGTACTGAAGAGCCTCGGCCTGGACTAGATGCGGGTTGTTCAGCCCTCCTCTAAACGGCGGAGAGCCCATCCCAACGACGGGCCACACCTTGTATTCGCCCTCCTCGTTTACCGCATCTATCTGTTGAAGCGCATACGCGAGGGCTAAGGCCGAGGCCACGTGTCCATGTCTCACCGCAGAGTCTGAGATGCCGAGGAAGATACGCATATTCTCTAAGACGCGGCCGCTGGTTGCGGCTACGCGGAAGAGAATCTTTACGAAGTGAGCTATACGTAGCTGTCTCTCTGCGTCTTCCACTAGGGGGATGAGCTGGATTGTCGGCCTGCTCTGCACCGCGCCGAGCTCCGCGAGATCTCTTGTCTTTAGATCAAGCGCCCTGTACACAAGCGCCAACGTCTCAAAATCCTCAACCATCGGCAGAATTATCCACCTAACGGCGTCTACGTCTGCGACTTTCCGCGAGTAGCTGTTGGCAAGCACAGAGGCCTCCAGCGCCAACATGCTACGTTCAAAATCCTCTAAACGAGGATTTGGTATCCTCGGCGTGATGAAGTACCTCTCCCCCAGCGGAATGCCTAGGCTTATCGCCTTAGCCGCTATGTCTCTTGGCTGCGAATAGGGAGTCGCCTTTCCTTCATAATCCACCATTACTTCATCACATCCATACGCCAAGTAAGCCACGGCGGCCTCCTCTACCTCCTCTGCCGTGCTTACCTTGATAGTGGAGTCAGGATGCTGTGTGCACATAAGCCGCGGTATATACATTACGTTAAATGAGCCAGAGCTATATATAGGTTGATTCAAGCTATTTATCAAAAGAATTTCACAAGTCCCACCACCCCAGGTATGGTGTATGCCCTGACAACCCCCATCTCCTCGAGCCAGATGTGGCAAAACTCCCACCACGGCTCCACCCGCCCTAGCGGCAACCCCCACGGTCTCTCTGTTTAGGCCATGCTATACTCCAGAGTAATTAATGAGTAACATTTAAGAATCTTACTTTTATTAATAAATCGTGAGAACAAACACTGGATTGATCGTCGGGCTGGTTATAAGTATTCTACTGGCGGCAGTCTTCGCCGTGCTGTGGTTCGGCGCCCAAGAGGACAACAAGCTACTAACGAGACAGGTGATCTACCTCACTCAGCAACTGCAGGGCAACTTATCACTACTTCAGAAAACATCGCAACAACTAGCCGAGACCCAGAAACAATTACAGGACACCAAGAAACAGCTACAAGATACCCAGAATCAACTAAGAGAAACTCAGGCTCGGCTTGCTGAGACCCAGAGACAGCTACAAGAGACCCAGAACCAGCTGGAGCAGACTCAAAAACAGCTAAGAGACGCTCAGGCGCAGTTAAGCCAAGCAAGGTCCCAGCTTGCGCTACTTGAGGCCCAGAAGAACCAGCTGGTTAACCAGCTGACGCAACTTAACGCCACTTACCAACAGCTGAGGAACAAGGTATATGCTGGTCATGACATGGTACAGCAAGCAAAAGCTCTCTTAAACAAAATCACACTAAACGCGCCACAAGTCAACGACGTATGGACATTCACACGGACATACACCTACACATATAACCCCTTACCTTCCGGTTACTTCTACTCTCTTGACCTTTCTCTGTATAGTTACCAAACCATAGAGGTTTCGACCTCTGAGTCTCTTTACATCGCCTTCTTCACGCCTAACCAATACGAGGCGTGGCGCAATGGGTACGGCGGGACTCCGCTGGCGTCTGGCCGCGGATACGTTAAATTTACACCGCCAAACAACGGAACGTATGTATTAGTTATCGCTAACGATCTTGGGCGTGACGTTGATGAGTTTCAAATCACATATCGATACTTCGAGACCTGGCACTATTACGATGGCTTTCCTCTGAATCCGGTAACGCCCTACGTCGTGGGGACTCCTGGCACGCCTTCTCGCGACTTCTTCCGTCTTTTTGCCATATACAACTATTGGCTTGAAAACCGGCGGCAACTTGCCGATGCGGTTATGCGCCAGCTCCGCGTAACGGCCTTCTCCCCACAACAGCAGTTGCAGTTAGACACACAGACGCTCTACGCCCTCTCGCTAGCCGCCCTACTTAAAAACGCAGGCTTCGACGTCTCCTTCGCCGCAATAGGTACAAGTTGGAGCGATCCATTCGATGCCGACTCGATTATGCCCGTGGTGCAGTTCAACTCCCTCAGAGATCCCAACGCCACCTTCTACGACATGTTCGATAAGATCAAAAAAGGCTGGGTGAATGTCATGTCGTTATCAAGGTCTTCCTATGTTGGCTACTATTTCTACGTCGTTATCGACACCTATAATGTGGTTGAGGCGGTCGACCGCCAGCTAAGCACAACGACGCCGTTTAACGTGATCTACGTAGACGGCGTAACCAAGCTTCCATAACGTGAGTAAGCTTAAGTGCGAAAGGCGGAGCGGTTACCTCGTCTGCTACCCACACAGGAGGAGGGTAAAGAGGATCGTGGGTAGGGCATTGGCGGCCCTGGGAGCTGTCGTTTTCCTGCTCCTGCTGGTTTACCTCTACGTAGGCAACCCGGAGACTCTTAGACTGCCCGTTGCCCAAAAGGTGCCTGAGGCGGAAAACGACGCCTCTAAGCTACAGGCGGTGAAGTATCTGAACCGCATCAGAGGCGAACAGGGAATCCCTCCTGTTCAACTCATCGACTTCAACGTGGCCGAGGCCAGGGCGAAATACCTCTCCCGCACCAACCTGTTCAGCCACTACGACGCAGAGGGGAGGCACCCGGGCTACTGGTACACTCAGCTCGACGGCGGGCTATACGGGGTGGAGGAGAACTTAATGATGCGATACGTAAAAGCCAACTGGCTTCCCATGAGCATTGCGGAGGCCAACTACACCGATGCCATACACAACTTAGTTTTCAACGATGTCTTCTCTGGGTGGGGTCATAGAGATTCTCTGCTTGATCCTTGCAACAACTACGTGGCTATGGGGACGTCTTACTTCTGGAACGGCACATACGGGGCTAGGTACTACGTGGTGTATATGGTGGCTAAGTGGGTGGAGTGGGTCTCCCCGCCCCGCTACGAAGGCGGGAGGTTCACCGCGGAGGGCTACGCCGCGCCAGTGATGAAGCCTAAGTTCTTCGCCGTCTACTACGCCAAGTATGAAAGCAACCCGGCAAGCCGCCACAGCTACGACGTCGGCGACCTCTACTTCTGCAAAGTGTTGGACGAGCCCTTCGCCAAATGCAAAGACGCACAAGAACCGGCTGGCGCGTTTACCGTAGAGAAAATGCAAGATGGCAAGTGGCACATAAAGATAGATATGCCGGCGGCTCTGGACAGGCCCGGCCTCTACACCTTCATGATAGTAGCCGAAGACCTCAGAGGGTTAAAGTGGAGCCCCTTGTCGCTGTGGGGGCACGCGAGGGTTGGGAAATGCAGAATAATGGAATACACCGTGGCGAAATAACGACGGATAGGATCCATAGCCGGCTACACCGCCCTTGCGTAGCGTCTTATTGCATCTATTGTTTTGGCTATCGCAAGTACTATATAGCCCACTCCGATTACGCCGGCCAGTGCCGCGTAGAACCGTCCCGAACCCCACTCCTCTAGGTATGCCTGCATAGGTATGATCGCCGAGATGCTAAGCCATAATATTACAAAGGTGAAGAGATCAGTCAAGTCGACACTTGATACTTTCCACATAATGGCAAAAAGCGGAATAATGCCCAAAATGCCTATCAATGCAGAAGCCCACGCTCTTCGATCCGCAGAAGTGAACACAATAGGCGAAATAAGGGCGGATACGATGTAGCCTACGGTCGATATGAATATGGGCATGTTAAACCCTACAGCGTCGTAGTTGGTGGCCACATAGATAAACGATATGAACAACATTAAGAAGCCAAACGCCCTGAACAAATCCGCAGTTCCAAGCAACAGTTCTTTGCCTGCAGACAGTTCTCTGCTAGGCAAGCTGATGGCGGATGGTTTGGAATAGCCCTCAGAAGAGGACGTCCTCTCTACGCCTTTGATGATTACGTCGGTGTCTATCGTGACGTAGGCCGCAGGTTCTGGCTCTACCTGCACCACCACGAACCTAATGGAGCCTCCGTAGAAGGGCACGTCTATTGCTTGTCCTCTTGCGACGGGCTTGCCGAGGAGTATCTGCTTCTTTAGGTATTCAGGATCTACTCTGACGGGCTCGGTGGGGGCGAGGATCACTCTTTGGGCTGGCTTTAGAGCCGCCTTCTTTATCTTAACGGTGTCGCCTATGCCCACGCCAGCGCTTTGCCTAATTATGCCGTCCATCCGCACTATGTCCTTATCCTCGTCTTCGGGATAGGCGGGCCACGCCTGGGCGTATGCAGTCTTCCTCCCCACAATCTCCACGTAGTCGCCAGGCTCAACGCCAAGCTTCTTTATAATGCGCACAGGGATCCTTACAATACTACGACCGTAGTCCTGTTTATTTGCATCAAAGACTCTCAATGGTACCTCAGGTGTTGATGATTTATACATAAGCTGTCCCTCTGGCTGTTGCTGTTTACTGTGCGCTGTGTTGTCATGTCGTATTTCTATCTTGGTGGATAGCTGAACGTAGGCGGCTGGGGCCGGGACTACGTCCTCTACTCTGAGTGTTACAGTTTTGTCTTGTTGGGGCACAGCAGTAATGTTTCCTTTCGCAAGTGGTTTGAAGAGGAGGTATCTTTTGACGTATTCGGCGTCTACGGGTTGATTTGTTCTGAGAACGATTTTCTCGGCTGGCGGCAACACCGCTTTCTTTATGCGCACATAATCGTCCAATTCGGCGCCGACGTTAGACCTAGTGACTTCGTCCATCTTCACTACGTCTTCCTCCTCAGTAGGCTGGGCCACGGCGTACGTCGACGTGGCGCCTATTATCTCGACGAAGTCACCCGGCTTTAGACCTAGTCTCTCCATTGCCGAGAGGGGAAGTCTGACCACTCCGAGATGCGTCTCGTACTCGGCCAATCCGCCCACACGTAGGACGACCTCGCCTGGCCCGGCTACAGGCGGCTCTTTGAGGATGCTTTTTATCTCCTCCCTTGCCGTGGCGGCGGGTGGCGGCGTTATCTCTGTGGTTGCTGGAGGCGGCTCCGTTGTAGGGATGATGATCGGCGCGTTGACACCTATGCGTGGCATCATGTTTGGGAATATGTGGTAGAGCGCCTCGACAACGTTTGGGCTTAGGCCGTGGATGTATGTGCTATACACCGCATATCTGTCTATGCCGCTGGCGTCCAGCGCGGCGGATATGTACTCGACGACTTTGTCCATCTTGCATCTCTTGATCGCAGACGCGATGACGCCAGCTATGCGAGACGCTATTTGCCAGTCCTCAAAACCTCTAGGGGTCTTCCTATAGGCCGCTATGAAGTCGTTAAGCTCATACACAGCCTCGGCAGGCATACACGAGGGAGGAGGCGGCGGCGCAGGCCCACCTTTGGCGATGGAAACACACCTCTCAACGCACCTATACCTCTCCGCTTCGTCCTGCACAGACGAGCATAAGTCCACACAAGTCAGCATAGCCTCCACCATGCGCCTTTAGGTGCTACGCCTCCCGCATCTACAATTGACTCCCTCCTCCGAACTCCCTGGATAGAATTCTCAGTGGCGAGAAAGTGTGACCGGTGCTGTATTGGTAATATAAGTACATCTGGACAATCCACAGTCTTATTTATTATTTATTTAAAGATATCTCCCTATTTGTGAAATGCCTTAGCTAATTGGGCGCCGAGAAACTGTTCCAATGAGCCTTGCTTATGGCTATCAGATGGGGGGTAGCGATAATAAACTCTCTACTTCTTAAGGGTTCTGGTGCTAGACTGATTTTTATCAAAAGAATTTTATGAGTCCCGCCGCGCCAGGTATGGTGTATGCCCTGTAGCCAAGCCGTCTAAGATGCCTCGTCAACCTCTCGGAGAAGCCGTACACGGTGTATACAAGCCTAGGGGAGGTCTCTCTGACGAACTCCACGAGGCTTGGGAAGTCGCTGTGGTCGCTGAGCGGGATGCCGTATACGCCCTCCTCGGCCGCCCTCCTCCTAAGCCCCTCCTCTGCATACCACCCGCTCACCTCTATCTTGAAGCGGCGAGGCGGCGCCGACCGGAGACTCGGGACGATGATCACGTCGCCGCCTCCGCTGGTGGAGATGCCGAATGCCCTGTTGTACCTAGCCACTGAGGCGTGTGCGCCCGCCTTGGCGCCGAGGAGCTTCGCCACCTCCTGCGCCTTGCCCAACGGATACGCCGCGATGGCGACGCCCCCGTCCTCCGCGTATCTCTCCACCACGTCGAGGAGCTCGTTGTAGAGCTCGGCGCGGTTGGGGAAGACATACGCCGGGTCGCCGTAGGTGGCCTCCATGACCAATACGTCGGGCTTCTCCACGGGCTCGGCGGCGTCGGTCAAGATGGTTCCTGCCGTGTTGAAGTCGCCGGTGAACAAAATCTGCAAGCCGTCGACCTCCACCAGGTACATCACGCTGCCCAGTATATGCCCCGCCTCAAACACGGCGACCTGCGTCCCGTCCACCTCCACGACGTAGCCGGGGGCCACCGTCATCCGCCTCGTCGGCACGCCGCCCAGCCGTATCGACATGGCGGTAAACGTCTCCCGAGTCGCCACTACCCTATGCCGCAGTACATAACGGGACATGTGGTCGCTGTGTCCGTGGGTCACAAGCACAAAGTCCACAGACCCCCTGATGGGGCCCGTGGGATCTACAACAAACCTAACCCTAGAACCCTCCACGTATATGCCCCTGTCGTAAAAAATCTTCATCGCAACCCGTCAACACACAATTTTTATACATCGCCACCAATCTCTTCTCGTGATGTGGTGTCCCTTTGCTGAGCTTGTGAGGAGCACGCCACAGCCTGATCGAATACGCCTTTATGCCGAGTTTAAGGCAAGGATCCCGCCGAGATTGCAATAAAAGACGTCGACATGGGTCCCATTATCAGTTGTCAATATACGCCGGTGTCGTGCCTGCGGCTTGTCTCCTCCAGCCACCTCTATATGGCGTCTGCAAGCTCGGCGTAGCTGGCGAAGCCCTCTAGGTGTTCCCTGCCGCATTCTACCACTATCCTACCGTCCTTCATGTGACGTATCCTTGGCTTTACGCCTGTCAGCGCCTTTATCACGGCGGCAAGTCTCTCGGCGTCTGCCTCTCTGCCGCCAGGAACGTCTGCCTTGGCATAGGCGTAGCCCGAGGCTGCGTTTCTGTCTCCGTATCTGCCGTAGGTGATTGTGTACTCATGCACCACGGGGTCTACAATGTGCTCGCCCTCCACGCGGCCCACCTCCGCCGTGATCCTAATCCTTAGCAACTTTCTGCCGCCTCTGCCCTCCTCAACGGCTCCTCCGCCTATCACCTTCACCACGTACTTTCTGCCGTTCACCTCGACCTCCTTCTCAAAGTCCTCCAGCTTTAGAGAGCCCCACGCCTTGCCCTCCTTCACGACCTCTTTGGCTTTTTCGTAAACCTCTTTGCCAGCCTCCCAAGCCCTCCGGAGTATGTACTCCACAAACTCCGCCGCCAGGTCCCTTTGCTGTTCATCCTTGCCGCGTACGGAGAGCCGCGCGGCGCGCGCCAAGCCCTCTTTTAAGATCGATACGTAGCCCGCCTTATTGCCGCCCTCCGGCATCTTCACCGAGAAGTGGACGCCCCTCTTAAGGCCCATCTTCTCAAGCCGCTGTGCCACCTGCTCTATGCTGTCGGGGTCGGTGGAGTGATATCTGACCACCATCGCGCCTTTGGTCAGTTGTATGTTATACTTCGGCCATCCCTCCATCAGCACGCGGCCCTTCTCCAGCTTCTCCAGCCAGCCCTCAGCCTTATTAGCGTCCACCCAGCCCCTCGCAACCGCCTCCCTTACGACCTCGGCGAGGGCTTTTCTGAGTTTCTCATGTCCAGCCGCAAGCCTGTCGGTGTAGGCTCTGACCCGCCACACGTCTCTATCGCCCACCTTATTCACCTCTGCAGTGACGCCCGCAAGCCTCAGCAGTCGCGCCGCGAGCTCGGCGCGGCTTCGGTCCGTCGAGGCGAATTGGAGCTCGACCGCATCGCCGCGCAGATAGACGTTGTACTTGACGGCGGCGTCATCCACCGATATGGTCAAGTCAGCGGCGACGGGGCCGCCCTCAGTCTTCCTCAGCTCCTCCCAGCCGACGCTGAGCCCCTCGGCCCCCAGCTTCACGGCTTCAGCCAGCTTGTGGCTCTTAAGCCTATCGTCTCCTTCAAGCAGAGGAGGCCCGTAGAGGAAGTATAGGCCGGCCAGCCTGGCGGCATCTTTGCCGGACGCGGTTACGTGGTAAACTTCTCCAGCTCCACAAGACCCCACAGGTTCAACGCACCGCCCAGCGCAACCGCCCCAGCCGCCACGGCGGCCATCAAGAAGAGATATGCTTTGTGCTCGTCGATCCAAGCCAACACCCTCGTGATGGCTTCCACGAAGAGCTCAACGAGGCGCTGAACCGTCACCTTAACACGCTCAAAGACGTCTCTCGCCGCCTCGTAAAGCGCCTTGGCGGCTTTCTGCACATACTGCACCGCCTCCCTAAACCGGCCCACCTCTGCCAGCGCCACGGCGGAGGCCATAGACGAAACCACGGCCTCTGAGTAGAGGCCGCTATACACAGAATACAACGCCGCGGCTGAGGCGGCTTCTCCGTGTCTACGCCACATCTCCATGCGCCGGTTTAAAAACAACTATACGCAAAAGAAAACAGCTGAAGATTAGAAGAGAGACGATGGAGAGGCTTAGTGAGTAGCCCCGGCCGCCCGACCCGGCGGAGGAGCTTCTGAGGGAGTGGCCGGAGTTGCAAGCCTTCGGCGTGGAGTGGGTTAAGAAGTGGCTGGACCTTAGGGAGAGGCTGGTCGAAATTGCCAGCGTATTGCGTAAATTCCCGTGGATGGTTGATGTGGTGAGGCAGAGACCAGTAGGCATCCTCCACCCCTACATGGTGGAGGTTTACGTGGCTAGGGACGGGTCGGAGGTTTGCCTCTCGCTGAACCCGCCCAAGGCCTTCTGCGCGCGGGACGGAGCCATGAAGGAGGTCACGCTAGAGCTGGAATTTAAGCGATACGAGACATACGAAGACAAGATAAGAGAGGTGTACCGCCCCAAGGGGCTATTGGCTTACGCCACGGCGACGAGGGAATACATGAAGATACTCTAGCCGCTATCAGTCAATTTTTTGCGTTTTTCTCCTAGATCATGGGGTAGAGTACGCCACAGCCTGATCGAATACGCCTTTATGCCGAGTTTCCTGAGTCTTTCCGCAACGTCGAGGCTGAGCCCCCCGCCGTAGCAGTAGAAGACGTAGGTCTTGTCGCGGCCCATTCTGTCGACGAGCGAAAGGACGTCCTCCGGATCGCCCCTCACCGCGCCGGGGAGATGCCACCTTCTGTAGGACTCCTCATCTCTTAAGTCTACCACCACCGCGTCTGGGGGAAACTCCCCGATTTCTAGGTCCTGCGGCGGCGTCAAAGACTTTATGTATTCGTCGAGTTCTCTCTTGCGCAGTATCTTCATGCTCTTCAC
>WYEI01000274.1 GCA_009903905.1 Pyrobaculum sp.
CTATATTCATCGGCGGGAAGTCGTCGGGGCTTATCCTCAGCTCAAGCAACTTGAGGCCCGGCTCCGTGACGAACTCCACCGCCTTGGGGATGTCCTCGTCTCTACTTATCGACATGGCCTCTACGCCGAAGGCCTCGGCGAGCTTCACGAAGTCTGGGTTCGTGTGGAGTGTGCCGAAGATTCTGCCCATCTTCTGGGCCTTCTGCCGGGCGTAGAGCACCCTGTAAGAGTTGTCGTTGATGACGATAATCTTGACCGGTATCTTCTCCCGCACCGCGGTCTCCAGGTCCTGGACGGTCATCATGAACTCCCCGTCGCCAACCACGGCGTATACGTCCCTCTCGGGGGCGGCCAGCTTAGCTCCCAGCGCCGCGGGGAAGGCGAACCCCATAGCGCCGAGGTTGAAGGCCGCCAAATATCCTCGCGCCGATCTGACCCTCACGAAGCTGAAGGTGTAGACGATGTGCATGCCCTGGCCGCCAACCATCACGAAACCCCGCGGGAGGGCCTCGTCCAGCTGGCGGAAGAACTTAGACGGATTGACGAACCCCTCGTACCTCCGCGAGAGGGCTTCCTGCAGGAGGCTGTTCCAGCTCGCCCTAACCTCCTCGATCTCCTTGAACCACTCCTCAGCTGGGCTGTACTGGAAGTCGAAGGATGCCAGCTTCCTGAGGAAGTCCACAGCGTCTGCGTAGAAGCGGAGAGTGTAGGGCACTGGCTTCTTCTCAGCCATGGGGTCCAGGTTCACCACCACTACGTCGCCTCTGGGCACGTAGTTGTAGCCGTATGTAGTTGTGTCCGAGAGCCCTGCCCCTACCGCCAGCACCAGGTCGGCCCTGAGCAGGGCCTGGTCCGCGACCGGGTTCCCCCCTCCAAAGCCGGCCCTGCCTAGGAAGAGGGGATGGTCCTCTGGGAAGGCCCCCCTGCCGTTGCCGGTGACGGCTACCGGGATCCTCCACCTCTCTGCAACCTTAAGAAGCAACGCGGCGCCCTCCGCGTTGTTTACGCCCCCTCCTGCCAATATCACAGGCCGTCTCGACCTCTGCAGAAGCTCCACTACCTGCTTAACGCCGTCGGGCGGGACAGTGGGCGGCGGTGTTATCTTCGCCTCGCATCCGGGGAATTCAGACGGCATAGACCACACGTCTTCCGGAACTTCCACAAAGACGGGGCCCTGGGGCTGGGAGGCGGCGATGGAATACGCCTCGGCAATTACTCTAGCGGCCTCAAGCGGCTTGTCTATTCTATATACCGCTTTGACTATGGGCCTGATTATGTCTCTCTGCGGCACCTCCAGCCAAGAGTCAAGCCCCGCTAACCTCCTCTTCACCGCGCCAGATATGAGGAGCAGAGGCGATGCGTCTTTATACGCATTTGCCACAGATATGAGCGAGTTGAGAAACCCAGGCCCTCCGTGCACCGCCGCGACGCCAGGCGCCCCCGTCAACCTGCCCTCTGCGTCCGCCATAGATACAGCCACTTGTTCGTGGCGCGTCGACACATACCTAATTCCGCTATCTTTCAACGCATCTACGAAATCAAGGATAGTGGTGCCGATGAGGCCGTAGACCCTCTTAACGCCGAGTTGTTTCAGACACGTGACGACAACCTCGGCGACGTTCATGGCATGTTAACAACGTTCTCAGGCCTCAGCCCCGCGAGGGCCCTAACCACGTTTTCAATCGTCACGTTTATGATGCGCATACGCGCCTCGCTGGTGGCACCCCCTATGTGCGGGGTGACCACCACGTTGAAGCCCTCCCTAGCCGCCTGCAGAAGCGGGTGGTCGGGCGTGGGAGGCTCCACGGAGAAGACGTCCGCCCCGACCCCGGCGATCCAGCCCTCCTGCACCGCCCTCGCCAACGCCTCTTCGTCTGTTACCTCGCCCCTCGACACGTTTATGAGAATAGCCGTAGGCTTCATCATCCTTAGCTCCCTCTCGCCGATCATGCCCTTGGTCTCCGGCGTCAGAGGCACGTGGATACTCAAAATATCGCTCTCGGCCAATAACCTGTTAAACGGCCTGTACTCAACGCCCAGCTTCTCCACCTCCTCCTTGCGCACCACGTCGTAGTAAATCACCTTGGCGCCGAAGGCCAAAGCCCTAGCCGCAACCTCCCTCCCTATCCTCCCCATCCCCAGAACCCCCCACGTCTTGCCGTAGATCTCGCCGATGACGTTCATAAGCTCCCCCTGAGTCCACTGCCCCCCGACGAGCTTACTGTGGGCATATACGGCGCGCTTCAACAACATCAAGGCCAGCATCACTGTGTGCTCAGCCACAGAGACAGCGTTGGCCCCGCCTATGTTCGCCACGGGGATTCCCCTCTTCGCGCAGGCCTCCACATCTATGTGGTCGTAGCCGGTGCTCGGCTGTTGGATAAGTCTCACCTTCTTCATCTTCTCACAGAGCGATGCGTCGATCTTGATCCTAAACGTGTAGTCGCCCACCACCACGTCTGCATCGGAGATTTGCCTCGCCACCTCCTCGTAGTTAGGCTCGAAAACAGTCACGACGTCGATATCCTCCGGCGAGATGCCGTATCTCTGCGCCACCGGAGTAACCCACATCTTAATCAAAGCTTCAGGCACAGGCGATAAGACCACAACCTTATACTTGCCCATAGACGTCTCACAAAAACAATTTAAAAGCATTAACAAAAATGTTTAGTAAAGAACAAAATCAATAAACGAAAATATTACATGGGTGCAATATAAACAAAAACTAAAATATCACAGAAACGAGATCGAAACAGGTTCAGAACCTACTACAAAACCCTTAAAAGACATGCGAAAATCCCGCCATGGACCTAAGCCGCTACGACCTCGACCGCCTCGCCGTGGCCACGGTGGCGTCGCACACAGCGCTCCAGATACTGAGAGGCGCCAAGCGGTACGGCTTCAGGACAATCGCCGTGGCGGGCGGGAGGGAAGCCGCCGAGTTCTACCGCCAGCTCCCCTTCATCGACGAGGTCTGGGAGGCCGACTTCTCCAACTTCAGAAAGGCGGCGGAGAAGCTGGTGGAGACAAACGCCGTCCTCATACCTCACGGCTCCTACGTGGAGTACGTCGGCTGGCGCCAGGCCTTGGAGGCGCCTGTCCCCACCCTGGGGTGTAGAGAGCTCCTTAGTTGGGAGGCCGACCAACACAAGAAGATGGAGCTCCTCAGGCTTTCCGGCATACCCACGCCGAGGACCTACACGTCGCCGGAGGAGGTGGACGGGCCGGTGATCGTGAAGCTCTTCGGCGCCAAGGGCGGCAGGGGGTACTTCTTGGCGCGGGACAGAGAGGAGCTGGCGAAGAGACTTGCCGCGGCTAAGGAGCCCCACATAATACAGGAGTACGTCTTCGGCGTCCCGGCGTACTACCACTACTTCGCCTCTCCCGTCTACGGCCGGGTGGAGGTTTTCGGCGCAGACATACGCTACGAGACGAACGTAGACGGGAGGACCTTCGGCTGGGTAGAGCCCACCTTCGTCGTGGTGGGCAACCTCCCTCTGGTGCTGAGGGAGTCCCTGCTCCCCACCATATGGCGCTACGGAGTCCAGTTCGCCAAAGCGGTCAAGGAGGCGGTTGGGTGCGAAATGGCGGGGCCCTACTGCCTCGAGTCCATCATAAAAGACGACATGTCCATATCTGTGTTTGAATTCTCCGGCAGAATAGTGGCGGGGACCAACATATACATGGGCTACGGCTCCCCCTACTCTGTCCTCTACTTCGATCGCCCCATGGACATGGGAGAGAGAATAGCGCACGAAATAAGAGAAGCCGTTAGACGCGGCGCGTTGGAGAGACTATTTACCTAAGAATCGGCGGCCAAAACAAGAAGACACCTTCGCCATGGGACCTCATACTCGGTGGACAGTCGGAATTGATTAGTTGGTCTCGGCGCGTTGCCAGGGCTTCTTGCGGTATCGCATCCGTTGGCTAGACTCAGCGGCGTCTCAAGTCCACTAGCCGTCTGCTTTAAGGAGTGGACAATACACCGACGATCGCTGGGGCTAAAGACGAGATAGGGGGTTGGCCTTTGGCATTGCTAATTTGGGGGCCCCAAGCGATGTCGGGAGACACAAGTAGGAAGTGCGTCGATACTTCCAGACGAGGTCTCAACTGACGTACGGACCTCTTGTTATTGGAGTGTTGGCAGGCTTTTTACCTAGCTGACGTACCGCCGGCAGAGGTACGTCACAGCGTAGACGAATATAAGGTCTCCCGTCAACACTGCGACGGCCGCTACGTCGAGTTGTCCGCCTCTAAAGATAGTCTCGAGGTGCCGCACCGCGGCCCCCGCCGCGCCGAGGACGAACAAGGCCGTGAACACCCAGAGGCAGAGCCCCCTCTTAAGCCACAGAAAGACGGTGGCCGCGTATACGGCCGTCAGCGTCAAGACGACTGCAGACAGAGCCGGGAGAGGCGCCCCGGCGGCGTAGGAGAACACGGCGTAGAGAGACATAAAGACCAGCTGGACAAGAAAGGCCAATAGAGCGCCGGGCCACCTCACACCTCCCCCTCGACTTGTGTTAATAATCTTAACCGCAGAGACGGTCTCTGCAGAACCTCTCAGAGGGTCAAACCCGCAGACGCCGCGCTGTGTGTTGCAGGCGGCGCCTTATCCGGGTTGCCTCAGTAGCGTTTGCAGAGATATGCGATGGCGTACGTAAACACGAAGCCCGCTGTCAGCGCGGCGGCTGGAGCCACGTCGGCTGTGCGACGCGAGGATGAGGAGATGCCGTATTAAGGCCCCCGCGGGGCAAACGCCGTGCCGAAAAGCCACAGACATAAGACTTCTCCCAGCCATAGAGCTGTGGCGGTGTATATAGCCATTAACGACAGCACGGCAGAGGTCAGAGGGGGAAGGGAGCCCTGCGGCGTATGCAGTCACGGCAAAGGCCCATGTGAACAAGAGCTGAAGAAGAAAGGCCTAGAGCAGGTGATTCACCTCCCTCTACGTGGTGACCTCGGCGAGTCTTCCTTGCTCTGCCGCCTCTCTGATCTCCATGGCGATGCGCCTCCCCGTGGAGATGGGCTTGCCAAAGTATAGCTTTGAGTACTGCCCCCCTATCCCTATGTAGACGTTGGTGCCGCCGCCGATCCTCGGCGCCACGTCGTACACCACCAGCTCCAACTCCGGCGTCACTATGAACTGAAGCGTGAATGGCCCGATCACGCCCGGCGGCACGAGGCGCTTGGCGGCCTCTACAAATCTGTACCCAATGTCGAAGACCTTCTCCAGGAGGGACTCCCTGATGGTGGCGGGCTCGTGGCCCACCTCTATGTACCGCACCTCTGGATCCACCTCGATCTGGTCCCGGGCGGGGAGGCGGAAGACCCCGTCGAGGTTGCTCTGGATCCTCCTGTCGAAGCTGTGTAGCTCCAGCCGCCTCCGCATGACTGAGTAGAAGTAGTTGGCGTTGAAGTGGGCCCCCAACACAAGCTCCTCTATAGAGGCGTGTTCAAGGTCCTCAAGCCTTATGACGCCAGCATCCGCCAGCCTCCTGGCCTTCTTGTAGAGGTCGTCGCGGTCCCGTGCTACGAAGAAGCCCCGCTCCACCCTCCTCCCCGCCTCCGGCATCTTCACCAAAACCGGCCTATCCACCTCGTCAGGTCTAAACGTCTTCGGCCTCCTAATGCCTGCCTCGTCCAGGAGGCGGTAGTAGTTGTGAGGCCCAGTCCTCTCCTCCCAATGCAGAAGAAACCTGTTGCCGAAGATGGGGACGGGGAACTCCTTCTCGATGGTGTCGTAGCCCACGTAGACCGCGAAGGACCTGTTTGGGACGAACACCGCCTCCTCAGCCCTCAGCAAGTCCGTAATCTTGAGGATGTCTCTGTAGTCGTCTAGCACCACCAAGCGGTCCACCACGGGGAACTCCCGGTAGGCCCTCTCCCGCCCCCTCTTAGCCACCGCAATTGTCCTAAGCCCTTCGTCTTTTGCGCCGTCTAGTACGTCCAAGGCGCTGTGAGAGGCCAACACCGCCACGGACACCACGAGAGGCTGCTGACGGCCACTTTTAAAAATTGTGGAAGACATGCACCAATGTTTGTAATTATTGTTTAAATAGGCCACTGTTTAGTACATCTGTGGATTTACTAGCCCCCCTCTCTGCGGTTATTTTGACATACAGGGAGGTAAGCGCCGACTCCTTAGGCCGCATCGGCGTGGAGATGCAACGGTGTATGAAAGAGCTGGGGCCCAGGAGGCCGTTGTATGTGCTACACACCTGCGGCAGGGTTGAGGCGTACCTATACGGGGCGACGCCCGAAGAGGTGGGGAGGGTGGTGGAGGCCTACAAGCGTCATGTGGACTCAGTCCAGCTCCTAACCGGCGCCGAGGCGGCGAGGCACCTCTTCCGCGTGGCGGCTGGGCTTGAGTCCATGTTGATAGGCGAGACGGACATCTTGGGCCAGGTGGAGGAGGCGTTTGATAGACAGGTAAAGGCCGGCTACACCAGAGGCCTTTTGAAGACGATTGTGGAGAGGGCTGTGAGGACTGGCAAGAGAGTCCGCACCGAGACCGCCATCTCCCGCGGGCCAAGGGGCCTGGGGTCTCTGGCTGTGCTCTACGTCGCCCAGCTCATGGATTTGTCCAAGGCGAGGGCGGCGGTGCTGGGCGCAGGCGCCATGGGCGCCGGCCTGGCCATGGAGCTGGCCGCGAGAGGCGTCGGCAAGCTCTACATACTGAATAGAACCTTCGAAAAGGCGGTGGAGGTGGCGGCTAAAACCGGCGGGGAGGCCCGTCCCCTCTCCAGAGAGGAGGTGGAGAGGTGCCTAAGGGAGTGCGACGTCGTCTTCTCCTCAGTGCACACCCTGGAATACGTAATCGACTCGTTGCCGCCTGATGCGGCGGTGAAAATAATAGTGGACCTAGGCGTGCCTCAGACGGTGGCTCCTGGACTGCCCGTGAAGGTGATCCGCATAGAGGACCTCGAGCAACTAGCCGAGCGGTTCAACGCTGAGAGGGCTCCGGAGATAGCCAAGGCGGAGGCCATAGTGGAGGAGGAGCTGGCGCAGTTGCCGCGGCTCCTGGCCAGGAGGTACGTGGAGGAGGTCGTGGCGGCTCTCATGGAAGTAGCCATGAGAACCGCCGAGGAAGAAGGCAAGCGCGCGGGCCACCCGGCGGCGACGCTGGCGGCTAGGTCCACGGTCAAAAGACTACTGCTACCCCTTGTGGAGAAACTCAAGGAGATGGCCCAAGACGGGCAGGTGGAGGAGGCGTTGAGACTAGCCCAGCTAGTCACAAGACTAATCCAAGCCCAGCCTCACCCCACCTGATCTGCTGAGAACCCTCTCCTCTATAGTCACTGACGCAATTGTGGCGTCAAGTAGAGCCTCCGCCTGTTAGGCGGGTCCGAAGGCCGCCTCGACGTGAGATGTACACGCACCTATGCGTATATCTTTCCGGCGGAGAGACGAGTAAAACCCGGCGATATATACCGCGTCGGCAACTCATGGTGCACCAGCTCTCACGGCCTCCACCTGCCGCATCTCTCTACGACCCCAAGCTTAAGAGCCACGGGCCGCGGGAGCTCAGGCGTGGGATCTGCGTAGATATGGAACAGAGAGGTGAACGGAGGCGGCTGGGGCGGGTATCGAATCGAACACGTCGAAATTAGCCAGCGCACGGAATCGGCGCATCTCACAGCCAACATATGGAATCAGTCAATGTTTGGTCGGATCGCGCTGACGACAACCAAAAGAGCCCAATGGTGGGGCCGCCGGGATTTGAATTCCCGGGGGACTACCCTCCCGGGGTCACGCGGACCCGAACCGCGCATCCTACCAGGCTAGACTACGGCCCCCCCATCTCCCCCGTTGTTGGGCCTATTTATCTTTTACCGCCTAATAAAGCTCAGAGATGATGACCAGCGGCTCCGTCTCTCTATCGTCTCTTTCAGCTCTTCGTAGCGGGCCAGGGAGTCTATATGCTTGTCGTATCCTCTGATTCTTGTCCTGCCGTCAGGTATTTCCGTGGCTTGGAGTCTCCGCCCACGTAGTATAGCCTGCCCAGGGGCTTTCCAGGCCACCTTGAGGGCCTTTCCGAATGTAAGAAAATCTACGAGCCCGCCATGAGTTAAAAGTCCCTGGGCTCATCCAGCACAACGGTCTGTCGTGATAGACCTTTAGGCCGCACGCTAGACATAAAAATGTTTAAACCTCAGCTATGGCTGGGCTGTGGTGTACCTTACTATTCTCGGCGGAAGGGGGAGACGTATCGACGAGCAGGTTGCGCGCGATCTCAGAATCCACGAGCTTCTTGGCGATATCTTCGGCAAACGCAACGACGACTTTCTGAGGAGTCTCTACCTTGAGCCGCTGGACAACGAGGAGGTTGCCGTGTTCAGGCTTAACGTATTTAGAGATTTGTTGAAGGGCGAGGTCCTCGATGCCGTTGCCGAGTTCGTGGAGCGCGTCAATAAGGCCGTGAGGATCCTCGCGATGGAGAAGGACGTGTACGAGGAGCACAAGATCGGGATGCATGTGGACGCGGCTCTGATCTACACCGAGGCGGTGGAGACCGCGTGGAGCCGCCTCAGAGGTCTCCCTATAGAGTCCGAGGGCTTGGCGAGCTTCACCAGATATCTAGGCGAGATTGCGGGGAGCGAGAAATTCCGCGAGCTGAGGCGAAGGGCCCGCGAGGCCGCCGAGGCCAGGGACCAGATTAAGATCAGAGTGTGGATAGAGGGCGATAGAATTAGAGTCACCAGGTATGAAGACGGCGAGGACCTCTCGGCGCTGGTGGAAAGCTTGTTCTCAAGGTTCAAGGGGGACGGAGAGGGCGCCGAAGTTAAGTACATAAAAACCACGGGCGATACCTCCCACATACATGCGGCGATTCTCAGAGGGGCCTTTAAAATATATAGGACCCAATACGACATACTGAGAAGGTTCTCGGAGGACTTTCCAAGCTTTATAGATGATGGAATTGCCAATTTCGCAAAAGAGGCCGAGTTCTATTTAATATATGTAAACTATATGAAGAGTCTCGAGCAGATGGGATACCGATTCGCCATACCGTCGTTCACCGACGGCGGCATCTATGTGCGGAAGTTCTACAATCTGCTTCTGGCGAAAAGAGGATTTGCCGTTCCGAACGACATACAGACCGACGGCTCTAGGAGGATTTTCGTCATAACTGGGATGAACAGCGGAGGCAAGACGACGTTTGCCACGTCCTTCGGGCAGATTGCCTTTCTTGCCAAGCTGGGACTCCCAGTGCCCGCCGTTGAGGCGAAAATTCCGTTCTTCTCCTCGATAATGACGGCGTACCCCGTGGAGGAGGACGTGGAGGAGAGGTTGAGCAGACTCGAGCTGGACGTCGCGCGGGCTAAGGCGATTATAGAGAGGGCCGACAGCCGCTCTCTGGTCATAGCGAACGAGCTGTTTTCAAACACTACCTCAGACGAAGGGCTCCTCTTGACGAAGCTCTTCTTTGAGAAGCTGAGAAAAAGAGGCTCGTACTGCCTTTTCGTCACATTTCTGCACAAAGCCGCCGACCTCGACGGCGTCATAAGCCTCGTGGCGCAGCCCTCCCCCGATGACCCCGAGAGGCCCTCGTACGTGATAGCGCCGGGACGGCCGCCGGCGGAGTACATGGCCGCCAGGATCGCTAGGCGGTACCAGCTCACTTACGAAAAGATAAGGGAGGTGGTCAAATGATAGAGTTCGACTTGCTCAGAACGGGGGCCGCGCAGCCGGTAGCCGGCGCGGACGACCTCCGGAGGGATCTCGAGCTGGACAAGATAGTGGCCGTTGCGTCGGGCGGCGACGAGCTGGTGGCCGAGGTCTGGAGGGAGGTCCTTCTCCTCGCCGACGCCTCGCCCCACTCCATCAGCTACAGGCAAGACGCCGTCAGGGACGCCTTGAAGAATAGAGACGCCGTGTTGAGACTCTACAAGATCGCCAACGAGACGGTTGACGCGGTGCAGAGGAGGGTCTTTCTGTTCAGGCCGCACGACCCCGTGCTGGTGGTGCATGAGGCTGTCAACGGGCTGGAGGTGATGGTGGCGTCTCTCCGCGACGTACTGGCTGTCTTGAAATCAGCCGCATTCTCCTCGGAGGCCTTCAGGCAGATGTCCAAGTCCGTCTTGGACAACATAAACGACGAGTTCCTAGCCTCGGCGCAACAGCTCGTCAAAATACTGCGGTTCGAGGACGGAGTCCAGTTCTCGGTCAAGATAGGCGAGCTAAACATTCTTGAAAACCCCGTCCTGCTGGTGCCCAGGAAAGGGGGGAATAACATCTTCTCGAAGGTGCTGAGGAGGGATGAATATGTATATCGGCTGGACCCAAGAGATGAGGCGGGCGGCTACATACTTGACGACATAAGGAAGTGGGTCTTGGCAAGAGCCGCCTCTACGATCTTCAAGGCGTTCAATCATTTGAATTCCTTCTTCGAGTACCTGCGGAGGCAACTGGCGTTTTACGTAGGCGCAGTAAACCTCAGCGGGTATTTCGAGAAGCTGGGCCTGCCCGCGACTTACCCACGGCTGTCCAAGGGCGCGCTGAAGTTCAGCAACATGTACTGCCTATCGCTATCTATTTCCACCGGGTCTAGGCCCGTGCCCTACGACCTAGATGTGGAGACTGGGGGAGGATTCGCCGTGGTGGTGACCGGCGCAAACAGGGGAGGCAAGACCACCTACCTGAAGACGGTAGGCCAGTCGCTAGTCCTCGCGAGGGCTGGGCTGTTCGTCCCCGCGGACGAATTCACGTTGCCCTCTACAGGCGCGGTCTATACGCACTTCCCGCGTCAGGAGGATAGAACGCTCTCATACGGCAAATTTGAGGAGGAAGTTAAGAGGTTCAGCGACATAGTCAAGAGCCTAAGGCGGGGCGACTACGTCTTGATGGACGAGTCGTTCTCATCCACAAACCAAGTCGAGGCGTCTGTAGTCGCCGAGGAGGTCGTCGCGGCGCTAGTGGATTCTGGCGTGTACGTCTTCTATGTGACTTTCCTACAGGACTTCCTAAATAGATTCCTAGACCGCTATGGGGATAGGGCGGTGTTGCTGGTGCCCGAGGTCTGGCAAGAGGGGACAAGGACGTTCAGACTGGTGAGAGGGAAGCCGACGCCGGGATACGCCATCGATATATGGAGAAAGTACATGGCCGCGTAGCAGACGCATCAGATGGAGCTTAGACGCACGTAGGCTATCGAGACGGGGCAGATCTCACCGATCGGTTGAAAATTTTGTTATGCGGATTACCGGCACTCTGTTCAGCAACTCTCCTACGGGCTTTGGCCAAGCGTACACTACCGTCGTTGGCGATTCTCTACACAATCGCCGGACCTCGTTGGCTTACCGGACCCCCCCCAACTCTCTGCGACCTCAGATTAGGTTAATGTTAATGTTAGATTGTTAAACAAATGAGCGACGAAATTGTTCCTCAATGGGGTAGAATAGGTCCGGCGGCGGCCCGTGGGGCGGCGCGGGGCCTCATGACTAGGCGTGGGAATTCTCTGCCGTAGAGGATCTTCAGCGCGGCGCGGGCCCTCGCCTTGGCCTCCTCGGCGGTGGGGGCTACTATGTTTATGTGGCCCATCTTGCGCCGTGGCCTCGCCTCCGCCTTGCCGTACCAATACACTTTGCCGAGCCGCTCCAGCTCTCTGATAGGCGGCGCCGCAAGGCCTAATATGTTGACCATGGCAGTCGGCGCGATGGCCTGCGGCCTTTTTATGGGCAGGCCCATGACAGCCCTCACGTGGTTTTCAAACTGGGAGGCGTCGGTCTCCAACGTCCAGTGGCCTGTGTTGTGGACACGCGGCGCAATCTCGTTGACAAGGATGCGGCCCTCCCTATCCTCAAAGAACTCGACGGCAAGGACCCCCACGTACTTACGCCACTCGAGGATCTTCTCGACGTATCTATACGCCTCGGGGGGCGTCTCAGTCGGCGCGTAGTTCCAGACCAGAACGCCGTCGACGTAGTAGTTCTCGGCGGGCGGGTAGAAGTAGACGTCGCCGTCCTCCCCCCTAACGGCGACTATGGAGAACTCCCGCCTGATGTCTACGTACTCCTCCACGAGGAGGGGTCCTCCCTCCGGCGTCTCCCGGGGGAGGAGATACTGGCCCTTACCGTCGTAGCCCCCCGCCGGCCATTTGGCCACGGCTCTGCCGAACTTCTCCGCTAACTCGAGAGCCTCGGTGGGGTTCCTCGCCACGGACCACCGGGGCACTGGGACGCCCAGGCCCTCCAGCGTTTTCCTCTCCGCGATTCTGTTCTTCTTAAGGTTAAGGTAGTCTATGTGGGGTCTGAGCTTTCTCTGCCGCTGGGCGTAGTCGGCCACCGCCTCGTCTATGTTTTCAAATTCGTAGGTCACGTAGTCCGCCTCGTCGACTGCGTGGAAGGGGTCCTCCGCCTTCTTTGCACATCTATACGCCGGGGCCCGCGGGTCAGGTTCGTGCACGAAGAACTCCATCGGCATCCTCGCGGCGGCCCAACACATCATCAAGGCGAGCTGACCCCCGCCGAGCACCAGCAGACGCATGTCGTTTAAAACATGTGTTTAAAAAATCTTTACAGGTTCCGTAGCGGTTGCTTATGTTTTTAAGCTATGGCTTAAAAGACTTTATGAAGCTTTTCGAGAGGACGTCGTCTCGCATCTGAGCCATGTGTCTCTTCACTTTTTCTCTCACCTCGGGGTACTTGACGCCTAGTATCCTGGCGGCCAGGTAGGCGGCGTTGGCGGCGCCTCCTATGGCCACGGTGGCGACGGGGGTGCCCCTCGGCATCTGGACTATGGAGAGGAGCGAGTCGAGGCCGCCGAGGTGCCGCGTGGGTATGGGGACGCCTATCACCGGCAAGGGGGTGTGGGAGGCGGTCATGCCCGGGAGATGCGCCGCGCCGCCCGCCCCCGCGATGACGACCTCAAACCCCTCCTCCTCAGCCCTCTTGGCGAACTCCGCCATGAAGTCCGGCGTCCTGTGGGCGCTGACCACCTTGGCCTCGTAGGGTATCCCCAACGCCTCAAGCACCTCCAAAGCCTCCTTCATGACCTCCAAGTCGTTTATAGACCCCATAATCACGGCGACTTTCATAACCCACGCAAGTCATGATAAATATAAGGCAAACACGCGAAAACGGCGGTTGCAGGTTGAACTCTTTACTTTCCGGCTACACGGCAACGTGAGGCGACTAGGCGCGTCTGCCGCTGTGGGGGGTAGTATGATGTCTACTCGGCTAGGAGCGAGGCGGAGGCTGTGAGGAGCAGTCCCGCCGAACGTGAATGCAGGTTCCCAGATGGCTATTTTGTCCGCTATAAACAACGCACAGCTGAGCGCCACGGGCCACTTGCGGGGGCGTCTGAGGGGTCTAGCCGTGAGGGACCCCGTCTGAGAGCCGCCGCCTGCCACGTGTTAAGGTTTAGTTCCGCTCTTAAAAAGTGACGGGCTCAGAGGCGGGGATGGCTATCGCCGCATGAGCCGTCTCTGTGTTTATTTAAGTGAATGAGTAAAGTGCGGCGGATTTATTCGCCGGTTTTCCTTCATGTTTTTAATTGATCAGCTAAATTTTTATAGTCTACTTGTTTCGAGGTCCATGGGCCTTACTCAACAGGAGATTGCCTTGATCAAGTCTTCTCTCGGCCGGGAGCCGACCGGCGCCGAGCTTGCCTTCTTCACGTCGCATTGGTCTGAGCACTGCTCCTACAAGTCCACCAAACGCTGGCTGAGGAGGCTTCCGGGGCGGGCGCCTTGGGTGGTGAGGGGGAGGGGCACAGACGCGCCTCTGGTCGAGGTGGAGCGGGGGCTTTATGTCAGCTTCAAGATCGAGTCGCACAACCACCCCAGCGCGGTGGATCCCTACAACGGCGCGGCAACGGGGGTGGGCGGCATAATACGCGACATATTGACCGTGGGGGCCGTCCCCGTGGCTCTTCTGGTTAATCTGCACTTCGGGCCGCCTGACGACCCCCACGCCAGGTGGATTATGGACAACGTCGTCAGGGGGATAGCTGACTACGGCAACAGGGTGGGCGTGCCGGTGGTGGGGGGCGAGACGTGGTTCGACGAAGATTTCACTCACACGCCCATTGTCTTGGCCACTTGTGTAGGCGTCGTGGAGAAAGACGCGGTGCCTCCCGGCGGGGTGGAGCCCGGCGATTTGATCGTGGTAGCGGGTCTCGGCGCCGATAGGAGCGGCC
>WYEI01000006.1 GCA_009903905.1 Pyrobaculum sp.
AAGCCCACGACCTCCTCAGCCGTCTCAACGCCGCGAGGCTTGAGAAACTGCTTGATGAAGGTGGTCTTCCCGGCGCAGGGCGGCCCCACCACGACCACCTTCGCCCCGCCCTCCGCCGCCTTCTCAGCCCTAAGCGCGTAGAGACGGCCGAAGAGCAAGACCATAATAACTGCGTGGAGACTCGATAAAAAGCTTACGCTAACGGTCGGTACCTGGTTGCTTACGGCTTCGACGTTTTTCGCTTCACTGGGGAGGGAGCTTTTAACAGAGGGCGAATGCGTCTTCAGAGACGTAGCTAAGGTGTCTCGGCGCATCTCGCGCCGAAGGCATGTGGTGTCTCTACGCGCACGCCGCCCCAGCCCACGAGCAGAGGCCGGTGGAGAGAGGAGGAAAGCCTACAAGCCGTCGGAAAGAGGCAGAAAACTCCTCAGCAGACTGAAAGGATGCGCCCTCGAGACTGGGGAGGGCTTCTACTGGAGACACCGCTTGGCGTATGCACAGTGGAGCTTGTAGTTGCTACTATCCACGGCGTACATGCTGGTCGATACAGCCGCAAGAGGCGCAGAGTTGCTGAGGAGGATACAATGCGAGAGAGGGGGTGCCTGGACCCGAGAAACGACTCTCAGCAGAAGCTAAAGCTTTTCGAAACCCACCCCAGGCGACTGCGACGCCGCAGGTGGCTAGAAGTAAAAGAATGGAGCATAAGAAGATCCAAAACCTCCAAGAGGCCGAACCGATGAAGAATGCCACACCTACGCACGCTTTGAGACAACGGCCTGGCCCTACGGCCTATAAACTCCCTCTTGAACCCCCACCCCCTACACGAACTCCCTCCCCACATATTGAAGAGGCCCCCAGTCTCTACAGACGTAGTGAACCACGTAATTTACAAATGCCTCCACCGTTCCGTAACTACTTTCCCTTGTTCCGGTGACCTCTGTTGGTTGTAGTTATGCCCCGCAACACAGCCAAGACATAGCCCTAACCACACCGAGCTAATAGGCAATAAACACACTAACAACACTCATCGCCTTGGCGCTACCCCAACAAGCACCAGTCGACGCATTAACACTCAACATCTACGTCAACTCACCACCCAGCTACAACCTCGACTACACAGCCACGTCAACTAGACAACGAAGCAGACCAGAACCCCGAGGTTTTACTCTTCAGTGCTCGTGTGTAGAAAAATAGCTTTGCGATGGCGCGCCTAAACTCCTCATTATTCGGGTCACAACACGCCCTGTAAGCTTCAAGGAACAACCTCGCGGGTAGCTTGCCAGAATGGTTCATAGCCCCCATGAGTGCGTGCGCCTTGGCTAGCTTCTCATTACCATTGATTAATGCATAAAGCATAAAGGTTAAATATACCGAGGAGCACCTTTTTCCATCTCCAGGCTTTATCGTACCATAAGTAGCCTTCAACGCGGGCAGATAATCAATATATAAATATCCGTGCCCAAAAGCCACTATTAACTCCCCAGGTTTAACAACAAGCCAGTCCCTAAGCTCGCTACTTAACTCAACTCTTGGGCTGAGTAGGGCGTTGAGCGTCAGCCTGGTCAGGATCGGCCTTGGCTCATATTTAAGTTGCCACTGCTCCTTAAGCAACTCCTCAATTCTCCTAATCTCCTCATCGCCACCCGTTAGGGCCAGGGACACGAGGTACCCGCCAAGTATATCTCTCAATATATTCTTCCATAGAGTACCGTAGTCCGGAGACGCGGACATGAAACGCTCCGCATTGAGTGCCTCCTCGTACAGTTGCCTAAACCCATTAACCAACTTAACCAAGTCATCGCCAGCCAACGGGCTCTTAATTGCCTCGACACGCAATGCCCAGTCACGATTATCTAGGTAATTTAGATAGTCACCGATCACCTTACTCTCCTCAGCCGCCTCGTTAAATAGTCTCCCTGCCTCGTCGAGCTCGTCATTAACAAACTTATATTGCGCCAATGTGTGCTTAAGAATTGATGTCACCTCAAGGATTCCTCTCTTAGCCGCCTTCTCATCAGCCTCTGCGAGCCGGGACCTCACAAAACCCATAAGGTCCTCATCCCTTAATAGTTCCCGAACACTCCCCCTCAACTCGCTTAGCTCTCCAGCAACCTCCTTAGTCTTATTAACCACGTCGATACCCAGCTCGCTCTCTATAAGCATTCTTACACACTTATTCTTATTTTTACTATCTAGCGCTGATAGTGACGCATACGCGGCAATGATGCCTAGGTTGGGGCTCCACCTGTTTGTCTTATCCAGCAAATCAGCAAGCTCACTAATCATACGCTCAAACTTCGCACGGAAAGACGCAACCCTATGCTCAAACCAATAATCAACACAACGTTCTAGGCATTTATAGAGTGAGTGAGTTAAGGTGTTTATCACATCGACGAGGGTCCTAGCATGTCCCTTTACTTCAACCCCGTATTTGTTTAATATGTAATCAAGTTCATTAAGTATGTTCATCACTGTGTCCCAATCGTGACACGTACCCAGTCTGGTGAATTTATCCAGTGCACAGACTAGTACTTCAAGGTACCTCTGAGGCGCCTTATCACGCAACGGCGCCAAGGCAGTTAGTAATCGTATAATGTGAAGTGTCGATTGAACGTGTGACATGGCGAACGATGCTATGTGCAATGCCGCATCAGCATCACTGTGTCCAACGGGCCTGCCTGACTCAGCAGCTTTGGCTATTATCGTGGCTAGCCCAAGACCATAATACGCCTCTTCATAATAAAATTCGCCCCTATTCTTGATGATGTTAAGAAGTCTCTTTATCTCGGCAATAGCCTCATTGTACTTATCGATGAACACCCCAGCCAAGGCACATGCATGATTTCCGATTAGCCCCATCATTAATGATGGGATTTTATCACCAACGATTAGGTAGTTATCAACGCCACATTCCTTCAAGGCATCGCCGAGAGACTCAACGATACTCGCATAATACTTGGCTAAGCTCATTCTTTGTGGGTTTTTATCACCATTGGCACCTAATCTGCTTAAGGCATCGCTGGGGGACTCAATGCCAGTCTTGCTCAAATTCATGGACATGAATGCAGACAAGTACTTACGCCTAGGCAATAGAGGATCTCCAGCCAGGGCGTGCCCAATGATGTACACGGCTCTCTTCCAGCACTCATTGCTGAAGACCTTTAATGCGCTTGTGAGTCTCTCGCCGTAGTTACTGGCGAAGTACTCGACGGCGCTGTCTACATCATTCACCTTCTCCGAGACCTTCCTCAATAACTCTATAACTCCTGTTGTTTTCCAAGGCTTCAACGCATCACCAAGTACTTTACACCCCTCACCCTTGCCCTCTATGCAGTCGAGCAACTTCCCAATCGCCTCTTCGATTAAGTCATGTAGCCAAATTGCCAACCAACTCCTCAACTCTTCACCCTCGGCACCATAGAGAATCTTTACGCCCCCCGCCTCGCCAATCAACTCAACAATACCAGGCGTCAGTATTGGGTCGCCGGGCTTTACTGCACTAATAAATGGACTCCTCAATACGTAGACCTTGACTAGGAACTTGCTTGTGTCGGGTATTGAGTCGTCGGACTCTACCGCACTAATAAATGGTCTCCTCAATGCAAAGATCTCAACCAAGGCCTTGGCTGTGTCGGGGTTTTCGTGGACTTTGAATAGTCCGTTTATGTGTAGTATTATGAATGCCTCGGCTTTGCCCTTGGCGCTGTTTATTAACTCCTCGACCTTGCCAACACCGCAGTTGCTCCTCGCCAGTTCCTCGCCGATGAGTCTGGCTATAAGTGCGTGGCCAGAGTCGAACTTTGCTAATTCGCCTGCCAATTTGCTGAGCACGTCATCGCTTAGTGCGCACCCATTAGGCTTATCCTTGGTTTTTGAATACTCCCTAATCAACTCAGCCAGAAACTCGGTGTTGATGAGTACCTGCGAAACGTCAAGTCTATATCCCTCCAACGCATTTTTCACTTCCCCACTCAATGCGTTGTAGACATCGCTCGGTAGTACGATGAGTGTGAACGGTTTTGATGCCTTGGAGCTTTTTGAGTTTACAAGGTTCTTTATTGTCCTCTCGATATTTGATTGTATGGGAGCCTCCGTGTCGATGCCCACTTTCTCGTAGGCTTTAGTTGACACTGGGTCGTAGAGTATGAGTAACTTGCCAAAGTGCTCACTGAATTTCTCACCGTAGTTCTCTACGAACGTGGCAAGCTCTGAGTAATTCTTCAAATCAAGCACATCAACACGTGCAACTAGCCCAATATCGCTGTTCATGAACAACTCCCAAATCACGGCTGCGGCTAGCGTGGACTTACCAATACCCTTGGGTCCAACGACCACGACGAAGCCCTGCTTCAAAAGCCCATCCCTAACCTCGTTAACCAATTCGTTGAACTTACCTGCCCTAACAATGCTGTGGTACCCATCCTCAACCCTAATCCTCAACTCACCGTTTTCAACCTTAATGTTTGGGTAAGTCCTACCTTTCGCGAACTCGTTGACATCAGCCGTGACAATGCCCGCAGGCACTTCCAGCCTGAACAGCTCAATCTTCTTCTCAAGCTCCTTAATCCTCCACTCAATCTCATTAACCCTCCTCTTCAGCTCATCTATGCTTAAGCCCGTTATGTCCATTAACGCCTCTTTTGCCTCATCATAACTCATCCCCATCGCGTAGGCAACCCTATAGACCAACAGCTTGCCCAACTCGTTAAACTCGCCATCCGACCTCCTCAACCTCTCAAGGCCCCTCTTCAACTCAATAATCCCCTTGATGTAGCCCTCCCCTTCCCTCTTAAATGCCATATACGTGAGCACTGAAATGAGGGCTAGGGCAGACGCGCCAATCAATGGGTCTACAACTAAACCACTAATCACATAACTCGCGTAGTTGATCACGAAGTTACTCAGGTACTCCACAAATGACTCCTCCCACTCAAGCAAGTCATCGCTCAAACCCAGAATCTTGCGCAAAGTCTCATCTGCTTCGGAGTAGGCTTCAACCCAGCCTTTAAGCTCCTCCCTAGCCCCGTCCTCACCCTTTACCCTGATCAAGTCGATGACATCCTTGACCAGGCCTGGCGGTACGTACTCAGCCTTGAACCACCTAATCCTTATTTTCTTATCATCAAAGACCTTCTTGATTAACTCCAACGCCCTACTGACATTCGCATCGAAGGTGCATGCGTTTGGCTCATCAACGCATTTCCACGGTATGTAGTAAGCCCTGTGCGGCGAGTCCCCAATACTCCTCCTAGCCCCCTCAACAATATGCTTGGGGGCTCTATCACCAAGCACTTTCCTTAACTCCTCATCATCAACCTCTGCAGTCTCCCTCAACTTCTCAATTAGAGGTATCATCCGCTTAAGATACTTCATAGCCTTCTTGGAAATCCCCGAGCCCTTCCTGGCTTCCTCACTCTCGATCTTGGCGGTTGTGGAGATGCCTAGCGTGTACTCATCGACGATGACACCTGTCCCCAGCCTGCCCTCTAGGTAATTCTCTTTGAAAAACGTCTTACCGCTCCCCGGCGGCCCAATGAGGACGAACCTACTGCAACCAGCGCACCTGCGAAGAACCTCGCTGACCTCACCCTCATTGAAGTCCCTAAACAAATCGACGCCAGAGCCACTCTGCATTCAGTGCGGCATGGTTCAATGATATTTAAGGTTTGCTTATAGCCCTTATGGATGGTGCCGTGATGGTGTGCGTCTTAGATGCTTCATGATTCATACCGTCGAGAACCTCTGGATTGTTGAGTGACAATAAAAGGTGTTTTTGATTTCATAGCGTTCATGCGTCTCGCGCGTGAATTACTCAATGACGTGTCCGTAGACGCGAACATGGACGTGACACACGCCGAATCCTACACACATAATCGACAAACACGAAGGCGCAAAAAGGTCGTAAACACACTCTACAAGGAAACAGCCGAGAAAATAAACGCAAAACAACCAAACAGGGCAAAGAAAATAGGGAGGCGCCGTCGGCGGTGGTGTATAGAATGTTGTAGGCTGTTTAAGGCGGTGAATGAGGATCCGGCGAGAGGCGCCGCGCCTTCGCCCATGTCCATCGACGATGCCCATTTCTACTTACCGCGGGAGGGCGCCCGGGAGGACTTCAACAAGGAGGCGGCCGTGATAAACAAGCTCACCAGGCTGGGTAGGGTGAGGAGGATGGGCGTGGTCTTCGCCACCCACAGCCCCGCCGACCTCAACGACATGGTGATCCAGCTCACCAACACCAAAATCGCAATGAGGAGCGAGCCCAAGGTGCTTGAACGCGTAGACATGGCCGAATACGCCGGGGAGCTGGCCTACGCCCAAAGCGGAGCCGCCGTGGCCAAAAGCTTTATCTACAGGACGCATGCCGTGACCTTCAAAACCCTGCCGCCCCAGACGAGACACAGAGGAGACTAGCGACCCCCCGACGCTCTATGGCGTCTTCGGCGCCTTCGCCGGGGATCTGCCAGAGGGCGCCGGCTTTTGTACTCCTGGAGGGCCTCGGGCTCCGGCCGTCCGCCTCGGCCGCGGAGGCGAGGCGCATGAAACCACGGCTCTAGAGAGGGGCCCGCGTCCCTAGGCACCTCCGCCAGCAACCGAAGGCTCAGTGGTTCCCGCCCGCGCCGCGGCGCATCCGTCCTCCACCGAAGTCCCGCCGCAGTGGCGGGCGGAGGTGTTCTGCGGCTTCTTCGATTACGGCGAAGAAGAGGCCGAGACAGCATAGCGACACTGGCGAAGCCCAAAGCCCGGCGCACCCACCACTCCACAAGCCTCAATCCGCGATCAGCACTGCGAAGAATGGCGCACCTTTCCCGCCAATTTTCTCGTCTTCGCCTTCGCGGCGCGCCGAAGAATGGCGTCTCGCTTTCACCCAACGCCGTGTGAAATGAATGTAAAGCGTGGTTCCAAGCCGACCGCCGAACCCACAAAAAACCAAAGAAAAACTTAAAAACCCACAACAACCGAATACACAAGCCCCAGAATCTCAAGAAGGGTTGAAACAGCTCGTGCACCGTCAGCCGATAGAGCACCAGGTCTTCCGGCCGACCAGAATCTCAAGAAGGGTTGAAACAGCTCGTGCACCGTCAGCCGATAGAGCACCAGGTCTTCCGGCCGACCAGAATCTCAAGAAGGGTTGAAACGCGGGCTTGTCCAGGGATATCCAGTTGCGGCGGTTCGGGCCAGAATCTCAAGAAGGGTTGAAACTCGGTTATTTCGCAGTCCGGCCGGGCGGCTTCCTGCACTGAACCAGAATCTCAAGAAGGGTTGAAACAACATGCTTGAACCGTCTGGCATAGACCGCTACAGGGGTCACCTTAGAATCTCAAGAAGGGTTGAAACACCCTAAACCAGTAGCGCACTTCGGACGTCGTGTAGTGGATGCCTAGAATCTCGAGAAGGGTTGAAACCGTTGATGGAGTGAGACAACGTTAATTACGGCTCTCTGCTTAGCCGCCGGGGGCGAACTCGGCGTGGGCTGTCTCGCCGGCTCTGGTGGAGGGGGCTTGCTGGCGATTCTCACCTAGGGAGCGCTCGGCTTAGCCGCCCGCCGCCGTCGTTCACGTCTTAAAGCTGGCGCATCTGCATGAGCTTCTCCGCCAGAGGCCGCGGCGCTGGCCAAGAGCTCAACAACGACATCGGGCTCTACACCGGCGCCTCTACTCCCAGCCTCTTGAGCTCTTTTCTCAGTGCCCTATGGGCCGTTGGCCATATCCAAGCCAGCGCAGACGCGGCGTCCAATATCGCCGCTTCGGCCTCCCAGACGCGGATCCTCCACCGGGGGCTGTCTCTACAGCGTCTGGCCACATACAGCGCGGCCGCCAGCGCCCTTGCCAACGCAACGGCAACCCTCCTCACGTCCACGGGGCGCGGGATCAGCCTTTTGAGCCTGGCGGCTAGGGTGAGGGGGTCTGTGAGGTTTCCCAAAAAGTACGTGTCGCTTGGGCGCCACCCCAGCTTCAGGTAAAGCCTACCGCCGAGAAGCCAGAGGTAGCCCGAAAGCGGCCCAACCCGGACCTTCCCCACGTAGAGATACATGGCCTACGCCGGCAGTTTTTCTAAGCGGCCGTCTTGTGGAGTAAAGCCTCCGCCCAAAGCGACGGCTTTCCCCGCCCGCATCTCCCGGACGAGCTTCAACTCCCTAAACATAATCGCCGAACCGCACAGTAATAAAAAATTATGTATAGATGAATGTAAAGAGCGGTTGCGAAAACTGAGACGGCTGACGGCGGCTGGGCGGCGGGGCTGGCCACATAAACATGTCAGAAACCATTTACAAATATAAAAACGTGTAACGGCGAACTAGACGCCCAAGCAGAAGACAGCAGGCGCCGCGCCTACGAGACTCCACCAACGCCGCTTACGGCGTTATCCTTTGCCACTCTACGTACCGCAAGCTAATCGACGGTGGATATGTAGCCTCGTGAGATTCTGACTGACATGCTAGAGGTGCTAGATCGCCTCCTTCCCGCCGCCAATGTTTCAACCCTTCTTGAGATTCTAGAGGTTCGGCAGTACATCCGTAGATTCCTCCTCAACCTGGAGTTTCAACCCTTCTTGAGATTCTAGCCAGAGGATCTGGTGGTGTACCAAATATCGGTACGCCACCTTGTTTCAACCCTTCTTGAGATTCTGGGGCTTGTGTGTTTGGTTCTTGTGGGTTTTTAAGTTTTTCTTCAGTTTTTGTAGGTTCGGCGGTCGGTTTGAGGCTTCGCTTTACATTCATTTCACACGGCGTTGGGTAAAATCGAGACGCCATTCTTCGGCGCCCCGCAAAAACAAAAACGGAAAAAAAGCGGAAAGGCGCGCCATTCTTCGCAGTTGGCGGTTTTTGTAGGGCGTAGGCGGCGGGTGCAGTCTGCGGAGGTCCGACCGGGGGGAGGGGAGTGCAACGCGGCTTGGTGGATACGGGGCCGGGGTGGCGGGTTTACGTGGCGTCTCGGCCTGTGTGTATCTAGGAGTGGGCGTAGGCATGGCCTCGGTGGCTTGTTCTGTCTGCACGGCGGCTGTGTGTTTTCTGGGGTTGGTGGGGCTGAGGGGCCCTAAAATTTATATAGGCTGTGGAGTGTGGGTGGCTATGCCGAGTTGGAGGGAGCTTGTGCTTGTTAGGGATCACCCCATGCGGAGGGTGTTCATCGAGAAGGTGGTGGTGAATATAGGCGTCGGTACGGGGGGTGAGAGGCTTGAGAAGGCGGCTGAGTTGCTGAAGGAGCTTACGGGGGCTGAGCCTTCGAGGAGGAGGGCTAAGCGGTCGATTAAGGATTTCGGCATTAGGAAGGGTGAGCCGATAGGGGTCGCTGTCACGCTTAGGAGGGATAAGGCTGTGGAGTTTTTGATGAAGGCGTTGCAGGCGGTTAACAACAGGGTTAAGCAGTCGAGCTTCGACGATAGGGGGAATGTGTGTTTCGGCATTAAGGAGCACATCACGATTCCGGGGGTTAAGTACGACCCGGCTGTGGGGATCTGGGGGATGGATGTCTGTGTGAAGCTTGCAAAGCCTGGCCTCAGGGTGCAGCGGAGGAGGAGGAAGAGGAGCAAGGTGGGCAAGGGGCAGCTGGTCACCAAGCAGGAGGCGGTGGAGTTTTTCACCAAGGTGCTTGGGGTGCAGGTTGATTGATGCGTGTAGGGGTTGTCTCTGACAGCCACGATAACGTTTCTGCGATTAGGAGAGCCGGGGAGGAGCTGAGGAGGCGTGGGGTCGGGCTTGTTCTCCACGCGGGGGACTGGGTGTCGCCTTTTTCCGCCCGCTTCCTCCGGGAGGCCTTGGGCGAGGGGGTGCGGATTGTCGGCGTCTGGGGTAACAACGAGGGGGAGAGGCCCTACTTCCTCGAGGTGGCGAGGAAATTCGGCGTGGAGGTGGCGGGGGAGGCGGCTGAGCTTGAGGTAGCGGGGAGGAGGGTGGCGGTTTACCACGGCACGTCCCCGATCCTCTTGAGGGCTTTGGTGGAGTCTGGTCTCTACGACGTGGTGGTGTATGGCCACACGCATCAGGCCGTTGTGGAGAGGCGCGGCGGGACGCTGGTGGTTAACCCCGGCGAGCTCTGTGGTTGTTTGACCGGCAGATCCTCCTACGCGGTGGTGGACCTGGATAAGCTGGAGGTGGATCTCCTCTTCCTGTGACTTGGACGCCTGATGAGCTGGTTGCCTTCGTCGGCAGGGTGCTCTATGAGGTGGTGGAGCGGGGGCTTACCTTGGACTTCGCCTTTCAGAGGGTGAAGAGGGGGTGGCGGCGGCTGGAGAGCTTTAAGGTGTTTTACGACGTGTCTTTTGACGCGGTTAAGCACTACTTCCTTCTGCGGCATCTGGCGGCGAGGTTGCTGGGCTCGTCGGGGGCGAAGGCCGTGGCGCGGGCGTGGTTTATATACCGGGCAGATGCCGTCTTGTACAACAGAGATATGGTGGCGCGGTATAGGAAAAGGCTTCTGAAGAGGGCTAGGGGTAGCCCGGAGGAGGCGTTGCGCTCCATCGAGGAGCTGAGGGGGGATCCGGTGCGGTACCTATCGACGAAGTACAGCTACCACCCCTCCATCGTGGAGGCCCTCCTTTCTAACCTCCCGCGGGAGGAGGTGGAGAGGATACTGGAGGCGGGCAACGCCACGTGGGTTTGGCTGAGGATAAACACCTTGAGGGCTGATGTGGATAAGGCGTTGAGGATGCTGGAGGGGGAGGCGGAGGTGGAGCCGCACCCCGCCATACCGTTTGCCGTCCTCCTCAGAAGCTCTAAGAGGCCTGTGCAGTATCTGACCGCGGTGAGGGAGTTCGTGGCGGTGCCGCAGGACCTCGCCTCGATCTACGCCGTCCTTTCGTTGCGCCCCAGCCCGGGGGACAGGGTCGTGGACCTCGCCGCGGCGCCTGGCATGAAGACGAGCCTCATTGCCCAGCTTGCCGAGGGCAGGGCCAAGATAGTGGCTGTGGAGCTTTCCACGAAGCGGGTGTACAGGATGAAGCGCCTGCTGAAGCTTCTCGGCGCTGCGGATCAGGTGGAGGTGGTGCGGGCGGACTCGAGGAGGCTGAGGACTAGGCGCTTCGATAAGGCTCTTCTGGACGCGCCTTGTACGTCAAGCGGCGCCTTCACCAAGGAGCCTGCCACGAAGATATACCCAAGGCTGGAGGAGGCGGCGCGCTACAGCAGGTTGCAGAGGGAGCTTCTCGCCAACGCCTTGACGCTGGCAGACGAGGTGGTCTACGCCGTCTGTAGCATCCTGCCCCAGGAGGGGGAGGAGGTGGTGGCCGCGGTGGGCGGCCGGGCGGAGAAGCCCCACCCCGACCTCGCCCCGTCTTACCGAGGCGGCGTCGGCGGCAGGACGTTTCCCCACATACATAGAAGCGAGGCGTTTTTCATCTCGCGTGTCACCCCTTCTTGAGCCTCTCCACGCCGGGGGGCGCGGTGCCGCCTCTGGAGACCAGCGGGATTTTGGAGTATCTTGAAACGTCCATCACGGCCACCGAGCCGTAGAGGCCGCCGAGGTCGTATACGTCGCCGGGCTTCGCGCCGGGGACCGGCACCAGCCTCACCCCCAGCGGCTTGTCTAGATGGACGGCGAGCGCCATTACGTCTGCCACAAGCGCCGCCACCGCCTCCGGGCTCGCGTCGCCCGGTATCCCCACCATGTCTATGCCTGTGTTGCAGACGGCGGCCATGGCCTTGAGGGTGTCGAGGGTGAGGGCGCCTTCGGCCGCGGCTTTTGCCATGGCGGCGTCTTCGCTGACTGGTATGAAGGCGCCGCTGAGGCCTCCGATGGTGGAGGCGGCCATGGCGCCGCCCTTCTTGACGGCGTCTGTGAAGAGGGCTAGGGCGAAGACGGAGCCGGGCGCCCCCACCCTCGGCAGGCCGATGGCCTCGAGGACGGCGGCCACGGAGTCTCCCACCTTTGGCGAAGGCGCCACGCTCAGGTCCACCGCGCCGAAGGGCACCCCCAGCTCCTTGGCCACCTCCCTCCCCACCAGCTCGCCCAGCCTTGTGATCTTGAAGGCGGCCCGCTTGATGGCGTCGTGGAGAGTCCTCACGTCTGCGTCAGGCATGTTCCTCACCACGGCCTCGATGACCCCGGGGCCGCTTACTGCGATGTTTACCACGGCGTCTGGGAGGCCGAGGCCGTGGTATGCGCCGGGCATGAACGGGACGTCTTCTGGCAGGTTGGCGGTGACGGCGAAGCGCGCCGCCGCGTGGGGCCTCATGGCGAGGATGATCTCGGCGGCCTTCTTAACTGCGTCTAGGTTGATGCCTGTCATGGTGGAGGCCGTGTTTAGGAAGCCTGCCAACCTGGCGGTGGTGTTCAACGCCTCCGGCAGCGCCTCCATGAGGGCCTTGTCGCCTCTGGAGGCGCCCATGTGTACAAACGCGGAGAAGCCGCCCACCATGTCGACGCCGTATTTCTCGGCGAGTTTGTCGAGGTGCCGCGCCACCTCAACCGCGGCGGCCCCGTCGCCTATGGGCTCGAGCAAGATGGAGACGGGAGACACGGCCAGCCTCACGGTCACGATCCTCACCCCCAGCCGCGACGCCACCCGCTCCACCGCCGGCCTAAGCCGCTTTAGATACGGCTCAAGCACCTCCTCAAGCGCGGGCAACAGATCCCCCGGCGTCGGCCTGGCGGCGGGGAGGGTGTTTACGCTCAGCGTGACGGCTCTGATGTCTAGCTCCCTAAAGAGAAGCATCTCCAGGACTTCGCCGATTTCCCCGGGCTCAAATCTCATATCCTCTGCATGTACCGAAATACGTCTATGTGGTAGACGCCTACCATAACTCCCAGCCTCCGGCCCTCCTCCTCCAGCTCCTTCCTGAGCTGGGAGATGTCTACGTCGGCTTTTGAGATGTCCACGACCATGATCATGGAGAAGATATCCCGCACCACGGTCTGCGAGATGTCTACGATGTTGACGTTGTGGCGGGCTAAAACGTTCGATATGCCAGCCACGATGCCCACCCTGTCGGCCCCCAGCACAGCTACGACGGCCATCTCCATAGGCGGAGGTCCAGACTGGCTTATAAAACATGACCTAGACGGAGTACAGGTGGAGGAGCCGGCCTGGGCGCTGGAAACGGCGCGGCATCCGCCGTCTAGGGGCCCGGCCGATTGGCCGTCGGCGGCGCTGTGGCACAATAATTATAATTATCGACAGCTTCATTGCTTTGATGGACGTTGTGCCGATGTAATATATATATGGGGCGTTTAACACTTCCGCAATGTATTTCCCCGGTCTTGAGGGCGTTGTGGTGAAAGAAACCAAGATTTGTCACATAGATCTTGAAAATTCCAAGATCTACTACCGGGGGTACGACCTGGAGGAGCTCGCCGAGAGGTCCACGTTTGAGGAGACCGCGTTTCTCCTCTGGCACGGCAACCTGCCTCGGAGGTCGGAGCTTGAGGAGTTCAGGAGGAGCCTCGCCCAGCACCGCATCCCGCCGAGCCACGTCAAGGACCTCCTGCTGAGGGCACCCCGCGCCGCGGAGCCCATAGACGTGTTGAGGACGGCGGTTTCGGCGATGGCGTTTGGGGAGGATCTGAGGGATAAGTCGCCGCAGGTGGAGCTGTCGAGGGGGCTGAAGATCACGGGGGCCATGCCCTACATAGTTGCCGCGTTTGATAGGTCTAGGAGGGGGCTGGGGCCGGCGGAGCCCGCGGAGGCCGGAAGCCACGCCGAGTTCTTCCTATGGGCGTTGCGGGGCGAGAGGCCCACCCCGCGGGAGGTGAGGGCTCTCGACGTCATGTTGATAATATACGCGGAGCACTCCATGAACAACAGCGCCTTCACGGCCGTTACCGTGGCCTCCACACTGGCCGACATGTACGCCGCCGTCACGGCGGCGATAGCCAGCCTCAAGGGGCCGTTGCACGGCGGCGCCAACGTAGACGCCTCGCTGATGCTGGAGGAGGTGGGTGAGGCGAAAAACGTGGA
>WYEI01000029.1 GCA_009903905.1 Pyrobaculum sp.
CCGAGTCCCCGACGCGGCTTCGCTAGATACGTCAAGTGCCGCGGCGTTCAACGAGGCGGACCCATTATTCGCGTCTTCACCTCGGCACCCCGAGCCGCAAGCCCCGGCGCCGAAAAGCTCCAACAGGTGGCAGGCCACGATATCGCCATGCCGCAACGACCCCTTGTCGTGTAGTGAAAATAATTACCAGAGGAGGAGAAGCCGGGGAAAAAGAGGGGAGTTTTACGAATTAACTACGCGGCTTACGACACTGTGAGGGTGGCTGTGCCGTTGAACCGTTGGAACCCCGCCGTGCCGAGCGGCTTCACCACGGCGTAGTACCTGCCGTTGTGATACATAACCTTGATCAAGGCGTTCCCCGTGTATATGGTCAAGTCGGCGGCGTTTCTGCCTAGGAAGCCTGCCACAGACTTCGCCGTGTACGACACGCCGCCAAGCTCCACGGAACCCGTGCCGTACACCACCCGGCCAAACCGCGTCACATTTACACCCACCACATCCACCGTAAACGCCGCCTTTATGCCGTCGCCAGAGATAGTGACTTGTCTAGTGGCTACGCTCAACGTGACGTTAGCACCGCAACCCGCCGCCCGACCCCAACCAGCGCCGTCTTTCCACCCCTTTCCGCCGACGTCTTTCCAGCCTGCCTTTGAGCCCCACCAGTCGCTACCCCGCGCCCCGTAGCCGTGTGCAAACGCCACCGCAGCGATCAGCAGCACCGCCAACACTCCAGCCGCAGTCAACCACTTATTCATGAAAAACCCACATACCCCCACTATAAAAAATAGACTCACCAAAGGTGAATACGGGCAGCGCTAACCACGGAGCCTCGCCGCCCTCCCGGCCTTCTTCCCCCTCCGGGGCTCCGCGGCTTTGAAGTATAGGTAGAAGAGGTAGACTAAGGCGCCGAAGATGGCGATTCTGCCTAGCCAAGCCGCCATGGCCTCTGCGCCGACGCCCTGGGGCCTTGCAACCAGGGGAAACACGCCGACGTAAGGCACAGTAAACAACACCTTACCCACAATGTTGCTAGACACCGGCGACTCCCCCACCGCCTGATCCGGCATAGGGTTGTTGTCTCCCCAAGTTATCAACCCGCAGTTCCCCTCCTTCTGATACACCCTGTGGATAATCCAGCTACCGTACCACATGGGGTTCCTAGCCACATACACAACCACGTCGCCCACGTTTACAGACTGGCAAGAGGCGCCTGTCAACACGATGAAATCCCCCACCCGCATCGTCGGCTCCATAGAGTAGGAAGAAACCACCGCAATAGGCCACTGCACACCAGCCAACACCCCATACACCACAAGAACCACCACCAACCCCACAAACCACACCAAATCCCACACCCAACCCCGCACACCCCCCAACCAAACCCCAAATATAAACATTAAAACCAACACAGCCCCACGACTCCCCCAGCCGCAACACGTCAAAACCCCCACCCACCACCCCAACGACGCCGCTCCGCAACGGCCCAGTTGATCCCCACCAGCCACAGAACGTCCCACTACCGCCGACGCCGGGCTTCGCCAACTAGAAGCTCCAGCCAGAGCAACACTAAGCCCTCTCCAACGCCCTCCTCACGGCCTTTCTGTGGATGGGGGTCTGCCAGGCGACGTTTTTGCCTATGCCCAGCTCCGGGTCCCTCTCGGGCGGCGGGGCGTCGATCCAGAAGCTGGGCCTTCTGTCGTACATGTTGTATACGATTAAGTTCCGCGCCTCAAGCTCTTTGACAAGCTCCTCCGGCACGTCGCCTGTCCAGAGCGCATCTGGATCCTCCACCGCCGCCTCAAGCCACCTCCCCCACCGCCTAACAAACTCCGCCGTCAACCTCTTCTCCCGCATCAGCCGGAGAACTACCTCCTCAACATCCCACCCATTTTCATAAAGCCTCCCCAGCATTCTCGGGTTTCCGCCGGTCCACCCCCACACATCCTCGAAAGGAGGCTTGGAGCCTGGCAGTTTCTCATACAGCTGCTGGAAGCCCTCCCTAGGCATGTTCCACATAGGCCGCAACTCAGCCCAGAGGTGTCTCCCAATCTCCTCCCGCGTCACGCCTTCGCTTGTGGCGGCGATGGCTACGATTTTCTCGTAACTCCTCGGCGGGTATTCGATTAAGTTTAGAAGACTCTTTACGTATATGCCAGCCTTATCCAGCCCGACGGCTTGAAACACTTCGTCCACAAGTACCGCCACCTTCTTCTTGCCCCACCGCCCGATCAGCTCCTTGGCCAGATCTACGGCTAGGTAGGCCAGCTTCAGCTGGGCCAAGCCAGAGACGTCGGAGGCGGCGTCAAGAAGCCGCCTAGCCACCTCCGCCACATCTGTATAGGCCACGAAATCCCTATGCGCCGCATCCACATACACGACATCAAAGCCAAACCCGCCCAACGCCTCGGCGGCTTGCCTAAGGAACGCAGACTTACCACAACCCTCCGGCCCAAACACGACGACAGGAAACCTCGTACTCCTCTCAGCCCACTCCACCACCTGCCCAAGGGCGCGATCTCTGTCCGTGAACTCCATCTTGACGCCAGGAACAAGCTCAAGCACAATCCTCCTCACGGCATTGCTGATATCTGCGTACTTAAACCTTCCAGCGCCGGGAAGCCGCAGATGCACGGCAAGCGTCACATGGCACAAGCCCCAAAGGCCGCCAGCGACGCTGAGGAATAAAAAAGAACCCCAACCCGCGCGAAGAGTCAGCTACGGCGTCTAGGACGATCAATTAACTAGCTAGAGACAGATAGGCAACAAGCCGACGAAATGGCGAGAGGGGCCAGCGGCCGAGCTAAAAAGGCGACGCAAGAGCCCCAGCAACAGCTCCCGCCGTACCAGTTACACAACTCGAAACGTTGCATCGCGGCAAAACCTACAACGCCCAGTGGCTTAGCCTCAACACGGCACCACATACGGCGGGGATATATTAAACGCCCCTCCCTGCAGTTGCGGTAACCACGACGCCATCGGCTCAAACACACAGAGAGTTTGTCAGCGGGCTACTGCTTCGCGACTGTTGCAACCGGCCCCTCTAGCTCAGCGCAGAGACTGCGCTACGTACGTCAATAGGTATCGCAACGCCGGCGGCCAGTAGCCCAGCCTGCGGAAAAACAACCACAGAGCCTTGGCGTAGATCCGCTTCCGCAACGCCCGGTCTTCCGGCGCCTTGGGGTAGCTGCCGTGGGGGTAGTGCCGACACGCCACGACAAACGGCACCTCGGCTATTCCAGCCCTGTCGTAGACTACGCCGAGCGTGGTCTCGTCGGCGATGACGGAGGCGAGGAGAGGATCCATAGACTCGACCACGTCAAGCACAGGCTTGACGTCAAGCGGGAGCCTCTTCTTTATCCGGACGGCGAGCTTAGGCCCCACAAAAACCTGCATATACCTGCTCCACAACGCCTTGAGGCGCCAGTAGTAGACATCCACGCCGCCCCTCCTCTCCACCCTCACCACTCTTCTATGGCGCCAAGGAGCCTCAGCCACGTGATACAGAGGCTCCTCCACCCACCTGTCTATTTCGGGTAACTCCCCAGCGAGAACCACATCGGAGTCCACAACTAAGCCGTCCCCCTCCCTCGCTATAACATCCACAAGCCTCAGCAAGCAGGAGGTGCGGTTGCGCCAATTGCCGACGATCAACAAAGCGCCGGGCGGGAGATAGGGCCGCAACATGTCACGTTGCCTCTCGTCGAAGAAGTAGTCGACACAGACCAACACTTGGTCCGGCCGCAACATCTCCACGTTCTTCTGGAATATACGGAGCTCATGCGCCCTAAAAATAGGCAGTAGCGAGGATCACAGCCACAGCACCTTCGCCAGCCTCTCCCTAAACTTGGGGTAGGTCAGCTCCCTCGCCTTCTCGGTGGTGTCGAACTTCGCCTCCTGCAGGAGGAGCCGCGCCAAAGCCTCCACGGCCTCCTCCGCGGTCTCGTAGCCGAGGCCGTACCGCCCCTCCTCCGCCAGATCCGTCCAGGTTCCGCCGGATTTATGCACCACCACGGGCAGTCCCCGCGCCATGGCCTCCGCAACGGCTATGCCCCAGTGCTCGTTGATAGTGGCGTGGAGGAAGGCCCTCGCCCTATCCATGGTCTCGTTTATCGTCCTGCGCGGCGCGTTGGCGACGAGGTACACGTCGGCCTTGGCCTCCAAGCTGTCGGCCACCTTAAGCCCCGCCTCCTCCGCCAGCCTCCACACCCGGCGGTAGTACGCCTGGAGCGTCGGCGTAGCGGCGCCGCCGAATATCACCAGACGGGCCCCAGGCACCTCCTTCACCAGGCGAGTAGCCACCTCCCTCACCACCCAGTGATACCGCTTCTCCTGCGAGAAGCGGCCCAGCATCACGACGACCGCCTCCCTCTCCTCGAAGGGCCTCGGCCTCTCCACCACCTCGACGTTGGGCGGAAGCGGCGGGTTGAGCACCTCCGGCTCCTCGCCATACACCATCTCAGCCACCGAGGCCGTCCACCGCGAATTCACAAGCACCACATCAGCCGCCCGGAACGGGTTATCCCGCATATACCTCGGCAAAAGCCACGTGTAGACCCTCCAGTACAGATTCAGCGGAAACCTGCCGTACCGCTCCATTATGTACGGATCCTCGCCATACGCAAGCCCAGTGCCCCTAAACCTCGGGTCAACAGCCACCTCGTAGGGGAAGTGGATATACTCCACAAGACGGAACGCCTTGCGCCTCAGAAGCGGCCTATACGCCACCTCGTCGATAAACACAAAGTCGGGCTTGAACTTCTTCACAGCCTTCAACGCGGGATACCACACGAAGAGTCTGCTCCACAGCCCAAACGCCCTGGCGCCAAACGGCAGAGTCACGGCCTCGTATCTACGCAGATCTATGCCATACCACTCCAAATAGCGCGAGGCGTCGAACTTGAAAGTGCCGGCAAGCACCGGCCTGTAGCCCAACTCATCAAGCGCTAACGCCGCAGAGGCGCAGACCAGCTGACCGCCGCCAGGCGAGCCCCAATAATGGTGAGATATAAGGGCATCTTTCACAGCTCCCAGCCGTAACCCGAGTATTTAAGCTTAGAGGTAATCGGCGCAGTCCCAGCACGAGCTTGATTTGGAAAGGCAAATATACTAAGTCAGCTGTGTGGCTATTATTCGATGGAGACGAGAAGCAACTGTTGGAGACTGAAGACGTATGTAGTGCTCTCTAGGTATTCTTCATGCCTTTGCCTACTAATTAAGCAGAGGAGTCGATAGTCAACCAGGCGTGTCGCAATACATGATTGCTTCATATAAGTTCTAGAATTAGGGCGTTGTTTGGGGGCTACATACCTTGCCACAGGGACTCTTGCTTCCCAATCCAGGTTCATGCCACCTGCATAGTCTCTATTCGCATTCGCTCCCAACAACCTAACCCTAACATTGCTTGGCTTTTTCTCCTCAACGAATTTCCTAATTATCCTGAATCTAGGGTTATTGCCCTTGAGCCGCATCCGTAGCTCTATGGAGAGGCGTTGTTCAACATCGTGAATAGAGTTGTCTTGGTTAACGCGGGCCTCGGCGCTTTAGGAGGTCTGCGCCGACCTCGGCGATGTGGAGGAATATTCTGTCTTTAGGCCTGGCGGCCGTTGCGGCGTCAAGGTGAGGATGTATACGTTGAGGACGTTGGTAAAAGAATCCAAGGTTGAGGAGGGTTCGGTCCTCAAGATGGATTGTGAGGGGTGTGAATACGAGGCGGTGCTGAACGCAGACCCCGGCGACCTCGCCGTTTTTAGCCAGGTAATAATCGAGTACCACAACGGCTACCGCGAAATAAAGAAACGTCTAGAGGCGGCTGGCTTCTCGACGGAGATCAAGCCCATAAGGAGCGTGGCGATTCCGATGGAGAAGCAAGGATACGTGGTGGCGAGAAGGTAGCCTGCCTCCTGCCTTCCCTCTAATGACCTACTCTCCGCACTTCGGGAGTCCCCTCTGGGTATATCGTCGTCCTCGCCAGACCTTCGCTGGCCCTCAGCAGTGGTTGCAGAGCCAGCGGACCGGCGCCGTGGCCATGTTCGCCCCGTTGGGCTCCTGTCAATTACGAAAACCTCCTAAAGGTTTGAACATACCGCCACAAAGGGCGATTTCTGTAAGGATCCGTGAGATATATTTATAGGTTGTCTCTATGCTATGCAGGCTGTTGTCCTCGCCGGCGGCTATGCGACGCGTCTGCGGCCGACTTCGCTTTCTATGTCTAAACACCTCGTGCCTCTTGCGAATCGGCCGGTGCTGGGCTGGGTTCTGTCTCAGATCGCGGAGGCCGGGGTGGGGGAGGTGTTTATCGTGGTGGGTCCTCACAATAGGGAGCAGATTGCTGAGTATGTGGGCGACGGGTCGAGGTTCGGCTTGTCGGTCCAGTACCTCCTGCAGGAGAGGCCTCTTGGCCTTGCCCACGCTGTGTCGCTGGTGGAGCGGTACGTCTCTGGGCCTTTTCTCGTGTACCTGGGTGACAACCTCCTTAAGGGTGGCGTGGCGCCGTATCTAAAGCGCTTCGCAACGCGGGCGGACGCCCTCGTGGTTCTTAAGGAGGTTGAGGACCCGACGCGGTTCGGCGTGGCGGTCTTCGACGGGGGCGGGAGGCTGGTGGGTTTCGTGGAGAAGCCCAAGGAGCCCCCCTCCCGCCTGGCCCTCGTAGGCCTCTACTTCTTCACGCCAGTGGTGTTTGACTACATAAAGCAACTCAAGCCCTCTTGGCGTGGGGAGTACGAAATTACGGACGCCCTGGCCCTCATGCTGAGAGACGGCAGGCGGGTGGAGTACGCGGTGCACGAGGGCTGGTGGCTGGACATCGGCAAAAAAGACGACGTCCTCGCCGCAAACGCCCTCCTCCTCGACGAGTACGCCCGCCTGGACGTCGGGGGCGTCGTTGAGAACAGCCGGCTGGAGGGCCGGGTCGTGGTGGAGCCCGGCGCCGTGGTTAAAAACAGCGTGGTGAGGGGTCCGGCGGTTATCGGCGAAGGCGCAGTGGTTGAGAACTCCTTTGTCGGCCCCTACACCAGCGTGGGGTCTAGGGCGGTGGTTAGAGGTAGCGCGGTGGAGTACAGCGTCTTGATGGAGGGGTCTGTGGTGGAGGGTGTGGAGAGACTTGAGGAGTCTATACTCGGCAGATACGCCAGAGTTGCCGCGGGTGGCCGGAGGACCATCCGTCTGCACGTCTCGGACTACTCGGCGGTAGAGTTTTAAACTGGGGTTTAGTGGCGGCTATGAGGGTGTTGGTGACTGGTTGCGGCGGCTACATCGGGACTACGCTTACGCCGCTCCTCCTGCAGAGAGGGTACAAAGTGCGTTGTGTAGACTGGCTTGTCTTTGGCGACGACGTCCTCAGCCACGTGACGAGCCACCCCAACTTCGAGCTTGTTAAGAAAGACATCAGAGAGGTAGACGGCGCGGTTTTCGCAGACGTAGACGCCGTGGTGGATCTCGCCGCTATCTCCAACGACCCCGCGGGCGAGCTGAACCCCGAGCTTACTCTCTCCATAAACTACAGAGCCAGGGCAAGAAACGCCAAGCTTGCGGCGGAGAGGGGAGTCCCCCGCTACGTCCTTGCCTCCAGCTGTAGCGTCTACGGCAAGCAGGACGGCGTGGTGGACGAGGCCGCGAAGCCCAACCCCCTCACCACATACGCCAAGGCCAACCTCCTGGCTGAGCAGGAGGTTCTGCCTCTGGCATCCCGCGGCTTCTCCCCCGTCGCCTTGAGGTTCGCCACGGTGTATGGGCCCTCCAGAAGGATGCGTTTCGACCTAGTTGTCAACGCCATGACTCTCACCGCCTATACGGAGGGTAAGATATATGTAGAGGGAGACGGCATGCAGATGAGGCCGCTTGTCCACGTAGCAGACGTGGCCCGGGCCGTAGTCTTTATGCTGGAGCAGCCGCCCGACGTAGTGTCGGGCCAGGTCTTCAACGTGGGGTCGGATGACCAGAACCACAGAATTATTGACGTGGCGAAGGCGGTGCAGGAGGTGGCGGGAGGCGATGTAGTTTTCAGGGGTGAGGTGGATAGGCGGAGCTACGCCGTCTCTTTCGCCAAGATAAAGCGGCTGGGGTGGCAACCCCTCTACAAGTTGGGGGAGGGGGTGAGGCAGATCTACCACGAGCTCCTCCTCAGCCATCTGAAGCCGGAGGAGAGATGGTGGACTGTCAAGTGGTACAAGAGGCTGTTGGGGAGATGAGGGGTTTGGCGGTGGTTACGGGGGTGAGCTCGTCGCCTGGCTACAAGACGGCTCTTAGGCTAGCCTCCGCCGGCTGGGAGGTGCTCGGCGTATATAACCAACACCCCGTGGAGGGCGTGCCTGCGGTTAGGTGGGATCTGGCGGAGGACCCCCGCGGGGTCGTGAGGCTCTACAAGCCGTCTCTGGTGGTCCACGCCGCGGCTCTGGGCGACGTAGATAGATGCGAGGCGGAGCCCCAGCTCTGCTACAGGATGAACGCTGTTGCGACTAGGGAGGTCGTCGGCGAGGCGTATAGGTCGGGGGCTAAGGTGGTGTATCTCTCGACGGATTACGTCTTCCCCGGCGACCGGGGGCTGTATAGAGAGGAGGACCCGCCCCGGCCTGTGAACTACTACGGTCTCTCTAAGCTCCTGGGCGAAGAGGCGGTTTTGGCGGTGGGAGGCGCTGTGGTGAGAGTGGCTTGGATATACGGCTTCGGGCCCGGGAGGGTTAACTTCGGCCGCGTCGTTGTGGAGAAGCTGGCGCGCGGCGAGGAGGTCAAGGCAATAGCAGATCAGTGGGGGTCTCCGACGCTGAACACCCTAATTGCCGAGGTGGTGGCGAGACTGGCAGAGAGGGAGTACTCAGGCGTGCTCCACGCCGCTGGGCCCCGGATGTCTCGATACGAATTCGCCTTGGCGATTGCAGAGACTTTCGGCTTCCCCAAGAGCCTGGTCAAGCCCATCTCCATGGCCGAGGTGGGGTACAAGGCGCCTAGGCCCAGAGACTCTAGTCTAGTCAGCAGAAGGGCCGTCGAGGTGCTCGGCGTGCCCATAGACGATGTGAATTACGCCTTGTCAATATTTAAAAGAGAGTGGCTTGAGCAGAGCCATGCCACTGGTTGAGGTCAAGAGGCTGGCTATCCCCGAGGTGATGTATTTCCGCTACCGCCTGTTTGAAGACGAGCGGGGCTTCTTCGCGGAGCTTTGGAAGCGGACTGAGTACCTTGCGGCGGGGCTCCCCTTCGACTTTGTGCAGGTGAACCTGTCCTACTCGAGGCCGTACGTAGTCAGGGGCCTCCACTACCAGCTGAAGCCGTCTGAGCAGGGGAAGCTGGTGTTTGTGGTTAGGGGCCGGGTGTTTGACGTGGCGGTGGACATCCGCAGGGGTTCGCCGTATTTCGGCAGGTGGGCCGCGGCGGAGCTGGGGCCCGGCGAGGCGCTTTGGATCCCTCCTGGCTTCGCCCACGGCTTCCAGGCCCTGGAGGAGACGTACTTCCTGTACCTCGTCACCAAGGAGTACGACCCCCAGCGCGATAGATGCATTAGGTGGGACGATCCTGCCATCGCCGTGAGGTGGCCCGCCCCCGACAAAGCCATACTAAGCCAAAAAGACAGAAACTGCCCCCCGCTAGCGGAGGCGGAGAACAACTTCACCTATGAGTAGTCAAAAAATTATGCATAACTATATTATGTGTTTTGAATTTTAGCTTTATCGACCTATAAAATGGCATAGTTGCTATAAGTGTTTCATCCCCAAAATGTACATGGGGAATATAGTTGAGATCTAGTATTCCGAATTTGGCTTTTATTATATTAGCTGTTTCAACAGCTTCATTGTAAACATTACGGATATATTTTTTTAATAAAATCTTTTTTAGATATATTTTTTTAATAAAATCCTTACATGACTTTATTACAAGAAGTCGTACTAGTGTACTTTTGATCGAGAGTCTGTTAATTATGCCTAATCGCTTAAAGGTTTGAGAAATATAATGTGTACCAAAAAAGACGGGCACATAGAGAACCCTATACCCCAGGTTCCACAGCTTAAAGCTAAGTAAATTATCATCAAGATATGCGAAGGTTTCTGGTATGAATGGTAGCTCAATTTCACGTCTTATAACCTCGGCGTTACATATTATGTAGGCACCGTCAATGTAGGAGACAGGCCATGTCATGTGCAAGGTGTTGCATTCACTTTCGGAAAGACCTCCACATACGCTACCTACTCGCATCAGTGCATCAATCCAGTTGCCAGCAGAATAGATCCTGCCCAAGGGATTCAGGAGATAACCACCTACGCAAGCCGCGTTTTCAGATTCTAAGTACTTCAAGGCTTGCCTCAAACTCATGCGCTCTATTACTACGTCATTGGTTATGAAGGCTACATACCGGCCTTTGGCATGTTTAAATCCTTCACTCATACCGCCGGCATATCCTAAGTTTGTTCTAAGTTTAAGAAATGACACGTTCTTTTCTTTATCAACTATAGATAGAAGATCTTGATCACTTCCATCTGTTGATGCATTGTCTACTATAATTGTCTCGTAAGAGGGGTAATCTAACGTGAGCACGGACTCAAGGCTTCGTTTTGCAAGGTCTAGGATAGGTTTACTGTTGTAGTTTAGCCATATGATGGAAACGTCCATAGAATCCATAGACTACTGCAATAAAGAGCTTTATGGATAATACATCCGTCCCAAGTATTTTAGGAGGTTAGATGCAAAAGTGTTTCTCTTTTAGCGCGTAATAGATCCTCATTATTGCGAAAAAGCGAACATCTCCGCATTATACGCGTAGTTTCGTCACTCTATCTCTGCCGTTGCGCACTCATCGATCTTTCTCCTAGTCATGTCATCAGAACGGTATCCGAGAACTACTTCGCACGGCTCAAATCTACACTTACTATGTGTCTTGAGAAGCCCATATCGGTAAGATACTCTCGTCTTCCAAATCTCCCACCCGTTGTTCCCTGAGCGAAAACCGTAGTAGAGATATGCAGGCAGGCCAAATAAGGCCTTGAGGAAAGCCAGATACGACGGCGCCTCTAATCTAAGTATTGAGTCTGCGTATATAGCTATTTTCATGTCTAGTGAGGTATAACCCGTCCTCCCTTCTCTTCTCAAATGTAGAGCCCCCCTCCTAACTATCCGCCACTCGTATCCCCTGCACTCTATGTACCGTTTAATCCACGCATCTTCATACACATTAAGCCACGGCGGCAACATCACACCCTCTATGGCGGTACGCCTAAGAAGAGTGTCGTGTAGGCCTCCCCTCTTTTTGAAAGCGTTTATCGCATATTCTGTATAGTCCAGTTTCCGTATGTTGAAGTACTTCATCCTTTCCTCCCACATCTCTGTGTACTCCACCCCCCACACAAGACCTACCGTCTCTTCTGACAAGTAGCTTCGTGCCTCCTCCCACCACCCATCTCTAAGTATTACGTCGTCGTCCAGGAAGAAAAGCCACTGGGCTGTGGTGTTTTGGAAGAATATATCTATCGCAGTCTGTCTCGCCGTGGCCCGTGTTGGCTTGTGCCAGCTGTAGAGCCTACTCCCCTCTACAATTACCTCTTTGCCGTGCACCTGCGCGAATCTCTTCACATACTCCCTTGTCTTGTCTGTGTCTGAGTCATCGATAAGTATAATCACATCGTAGGGCACTTGCAGCGAGGATTCCCACACCTTACTAAAGTAGTTTCCGACTTTCTCATAGCTGTTCTTTGTAATCATCGACAGAGCCATATGCGCCATCCGTGGCTAAGTATAAGTTAAAGTATAAAACAATAACCATTGCTCACAAGATGTCGCGGCTCTACGCACCTCGGGTTTGATTTTGGCCGTGTTGAGCCACATCTATGCGCTTGTAGTCACCGCCGTCTACAGGATGGTGGTGACTAGGCGCTTGCCCACAAAGTAGCTCACCATGTTGACCGTCTTCAACGCAGGATACGCCATAGCTTTAACTCCCCAGTTAACCGGTTATAGCAAATTATCTAATGAAACAAATAACACATCACCACTTTATTAAAAACACAATTAATTGAATATCAATCAAAATTTAATTTCACTCATAAAGTGACATATTTCACTTTGCTTAAAAAATCCTTGTTTTAGTTACTAGGAAGAATATCCTTTACGTAAGGCATTATTACTTGCATGACCCACGCTACTCATCGGCCACAAAAAAGTAAGAAATACGTGCCAAAAACAACTTTGTAGTTACTGTATATTTAAAAGATGCTAATTTTTTATTTTAAAATGCCAAATTGAGGTTTGTAGACTAGGTCTACTATGTAGTTTCGCTGAAAATCCACATTTTTCTAGTTTTCGTAGTATTAGAGACTCGGGCCCATGTATCTCAATTACGTACTCCTCCGCTCTTTTAATCACATCACACGGTATTGATAAAAGACTCCATTCACATCCCTCACAGTCCATTTTGACGACATCTGCTATTGCCTCTTCAATAGGCATTACCTTTATCTGGGTGCCTCCTGCGAGAAGCCCGCTACTCGAACCGGTTATGGCCACCCCGTATGTATCTTCCTCAATAAATACACCATATGGATAGACTGTAGCATTAGTAATATTATTCAACTTTAAATTAAGTTCTACATATTTGAAGAAAAGCGGCTCGTAAGCATGGATATGACGTGCGCCCATCCGCGCAAATAAAACTGTAGTCTCCCCCAAATATGCCCCTATGTCTGCCACGGTATTGCCCTTGACATCTAAATAGCCGTACATCATCTCGAAGTCTTCATCTGCAAGCGGGCGAAGAAGCTGTATATCTTTGGACGATACGGCGAAGACGCCCAGCTTATTGCGGAAAAACACCGTGTCTCCTTGTCCCCACACGGAGCCCTTGGAAGCGAGGATCCTTATTAGGCGGAATGTAGCGTCGTCCTTTACCAAAATCCCGTTATAGGTATAGGGTTTGCCCGCTATACGTCTTGTAATTTCCTCGGCAACTCACTTGGGGCCCATGCTCCTTAGCGTCAATTTAATGCCTTTTAGAAGCACCATATGTCTGCTTTTAAAGATATTAAAAAACGTTTTAAACGCGGCCACAATGAAATTAGGCGCAAACATCCTTTACTGTGGTGGGTGCTTACTATTCTCTTGTTGTTTCGCTTGTGTTTTCGTTCAGCTTAATGAGGCGGTTTCCCGCTGAGGTGCTGGCCACATATACGGTGCTTAATGCCGGCTTTTTAAAGGCGTCGGTAATGCTTGGCTACGCGACTGTTGGTATCCGCTATATTTACTAACAACCGAGGCGCTACGCCGAACCAGCCGGGATTGGCATAGCGTCATCTGTTGAGGTGGTTCTCTTTTGTGACATACGTAACCGCGTATGGTATGTCGCAGTTCTCGCAACAGGTTTTGTGCTCTACTACACTCTGCCTGGCCGGTTGACGCATACCTCTCCGTGTACTAGCGAGGACGTTGCTACGCTTGACTACGCGGCTCAGACATAAACTTCGTGCGTGCTTCTGTCGTCAGGCCTAACCCCTCAGTATCTATCGCCTAGTTGATAAACGCAATTATGTCTCTGCCTATGGCCATCGCAGAATTATTGAGCCGTGAATCTCCAGCGCCGTTCCGCATGAGGAAATTTATCAGCGGTGCCCCTTACAGACGCTTTCCCCGCCACTGCGGAGGTCTCGACATATATGCCATGTTTACGGCCGGTGGCGATCTTCTCCTCTCATAAAACTTCATCTTGTTTCAGGTCTCTAAGTCGGTCTATGCCGCCTTGGCGATAGTGCAGGTGATGTACGGCTCGCTCCTCATGGAAGGCGACAGGCTCCGGCGGCGCATAGGACGGGGCTGATTTGCTCTATCTGGAGAGGG
>WYEI01000005.1 GCA_009903905.1 Pyrobaculum sp.
TCTCATACCGCTCGTGCAACAACCTCCCGCGGACCAGCGAGACGGCGGAGTTCTTAGTAAAGAGCTTCAGGCCGAGCTTGTACTGCACCCACAGAAGCCTCGGGCAGTACTCGAAGTCGTTAATCACAGACGGCGAGATGCGCTTGAAGTCGTATCTATACGCGTAGACGTCTGGAAGCAACTTAAACACCTCCTGCTCTTTCCTCATCTCTGCCAACGCGCTCTCCGCGTCGAGGTTGTCCAAGTCGTCGCAGTTGACCAGACTACAAATCGGCTTAGGCAGTAGAAGCTCCATCTCCTGCCCTAATCACTCTGCCGAATATCCTCGTCGGGCCGTTTCTGAAGATGAACACTCCCCCGTCTATGTGCCAAGGCCGCGTTAGTTCTATCTTCGCCACCCCGCTGTCGCCCACCATCAGCTCCCCCCTGTCTATCTCCTTTATATACGCGTTAGCCCTAATGGCTTTGTAGTGGAAAACCCCGGAGAACCCGGCCCTAATCACCGTGGGGTGTCTAAGCACCAAAACGTCGGCCACCACCTCCCTAACCCCCGCGAGCGGTCGCCTAGACAATGCCATGCCCTTCTCCACCTTTTCTATCCTGTCGAGCGCGATAGTGACGAAGTTGCCAGCCCTAGCGGATTCCACCGGCGTTCTGTTTAGATGGATGGACTTCACGACAGCGGAAACCCATTTGCCGTCGCTATACGGCCCCACCCAGACTCTGTCGCCGACTCTCACGACGCCTCTCTCCACCAGGCCGCCGACAACTACGCCGACGCCCTTCACCAAGTAGATGTCGGAAATATACATGAGGAGGTCGCCGTTGTGGTCCCACTTCCTTCTCCTGGGCAACAGAGAGAGGAACCGGAGCAACAGGTCAAGCCCGTGGCCGGTCACGCTTGAGGTGAAAAACACCGGGGCGATGCGGCCGGTGGAGATGGCCCTAGCCGCCAGAACCACGTCACCCACATCTCTCACTACGTACGGTATCTTGCTGACCCCCGGCATTTTCAAAACCCTAACCACCTCGTCTACAGTCCTCTGGAACACCTCTTGAGGCGCGATGTCTACCCTCGTGACCACGACGAAGACCGGTATCCCCAACGCCACCGCTATGCCTAGATGCTCCTTCGTCATCCTCTGAACCCCCGAGTTGGCCGCCACCACCAACATGACGTAGTCCGGCTGAGAGCTGAAAAGCCCCCTCAACGCCGTCCTCAAGTACCGCTCGTGGCCCCCCACGTCGACGAGGAGCACCAGCTTGTCAGACCTCCTATACACCTCGGCCTCGTCGAGCGGATCCACCAGGCCGTGGTTGACCACTGAGTCGCCGCTGAAGCCCAGAAGCCTCATCGAAACCGCTGAGGTGCGGCCCGTCAAAACCTCGTGCTTGTACCGAGAGGCGTAGGACCTGGCAAGGCCCTTCCCGTCGTCCAGCCTCCCGGTGGTCAAAACCCCCACAAGAGTTGACTTGCCGGCGTCTACGTTGCCCAACGCCGCCACGGTCACGGTGGGCGGAGGCTCCTCCCGCACAGCCACCCTCACCAGAACCTCCGCCACCTTCCCCCTAACCCCCTCCGACACCCTCAAGATATACACCGCGGCGCCCGCCCGCTTAGCCACCTCCCGAAGCGTCCCCAACGCCTTCAACAACTCGTCGTCTGGAAGCCCCAGAGGCCTCCCGTCATCCGCGACACCTATTAAATAAACCGCCTCCCCGCCGCCCTCCAAGAGGCGCCTCTTCATCTGGCCAGCCAACTTATCAACGTCACTACCCAAGGTAAGCTTGTACTCCACGTTGCCCTCCTCACTTTCTGGGGGGAAGTTCACTATATTTGAGGGGTGTTAAAAAATAAAGTAGCTGGAGGGGGAGGCGTCAGGCGGATGCTTTTAACGCCTTGTAACGGCCTTGCAGTGCCCACTACGATAAATACGATCTCTCTGAAAATACTTTTGGCCCTCTTTATTACTTCCATGTTTAGCTTTTCATCCTCCAAGTCGGTTACAACCGCCAACGTATAGCCCCGCAACTTACGCATCTCCGCGTCGCGCGACGCCGCCTCCACAGCCTTGGATATGTCCGTGCCGCCGCTTGCAACAGTCCGCAGGAGGATGTCCACCAACTTGTCCACATCCTCGACAGGTTCATAAACTTCGGCGTCGAAGAACCTGACCACAACCCTCTTGTAGCTCTTTAGAACTGCGAGGGCGTAAGCCGTGGCGACTACGATCTTCTCCACACCGTCAACAGCGCTGTACATAGACCCGGACTTGTCTATAAGTAGGTACACCCCGCCGTCGCTGGACATCTCCTTAGCGTTTAGAGACAACTCGCCGCTGAGCGACTTGTAGAGAAACAGCGGAGGTGCGCCCACAAAGAGGGACCTGTAGATAATAGGCGTCAATCGCCTCCTCTTCGCCAACCACGTCGCTACCTACAATACGTAGAAGCTTCCACGCACGTGCGCGGGCCAAGGGGTCGCTGTAATCCACATTCAGGAGAAGCCCCATGCCGTTCCCTTATACAGAATTTTTAACTCCTCTCAAAGCCGCCCATCTCAAAAAGACGACGCGCTACCATATCCAACACAACATTGAAGCCGCCTCAGAGATGCCATGGAGAGCTCTTGTAGACCTATTAGAGAAAAAGGAGAGAAAAAAGGTTTGTTTAGATTACGCTAGTGGGAGTAGCCCAAATGGATATATCCCAAGTGCGATGTTTGTAAATATTATAGCATACGCGAAAACCACAGACAAGGTGTTGAGCACCTTTATCAACGGGTTAAGCGAGGGGCCGCTTGTGTCTTTAAACGGGTCGCCCACGGTGTCGCCTATGACTGCGGCTTTGTGTATGTCGGTCTTCTTGAGGCCCTGAAGTTCCACATACTTCTTCGCATTGTCCCAAGCGGCGCCCCCGTTAGCCATAAGCAACGCTCTGGGAACGCCGGCCACTATGGCGCCCATGATCAAGCCAGCCAAGGCGTTCCAGCCCAGCACAAGGCCCGCCAAGAGGGGCACTATAATTGCCGCGAGACCTGGCACGAGGAACTCGCCGAGCGCCCTCTTAGTCGCGATGTCAACGACGCGGGCGTAGTCTGGCTGCTCCTTCCACTCCAAAATGCCCGGCTTCTCCCTGAACTGGCGGCGGATCTCCTCGACGATCTCCATGGCGGTTCTGCCCACAGCCTCTAGGGTGCGGCTGGTGAAGAAGTAGACCAGCGAGACGCCGATAAGGGCGCCGATCAAGACGCTCGGGTTAATTACCTGAAGCGCCTTGAGGCTGTTATCCAGTATATTCAACATGTTCATGCCCTTGATCGCGGCGGCGGCGTTTACTATCTCGAATATTAGAGCTATGAAGAGGACGAGCGCCGCCAGCGCCGCGCTCGCGATCGCGTAGCCCTTCGTAGTTGCCTTGGTGGTGTTGCCCACGGAGTCCAGCACGTCTGTCACCTCCCTCACGTTTTCAGGCAAGCCAGCCATCTCGACGACGCCGTTGGCGTTGTCGCTGACGGGGCCGTAGGAGTCGGCGGTAACGATGATGCCGGCGACCGCCAACAGCCCAACGCTGGCCATGGCGGTGCCGAAGATCCCGGCTAAGTACTTAGAGTAATCCCCAAACGCCGCTACGGGGACGGCGTAGAAGCCTATGGCATACGACACGCCGAGCACGGCTGCTATCACGGCTATGATGGGTATGGCGCTCATGAGGCCGACCCCGTAGCCGGTGATGATCACCGTGGCGGGGCTTATCTTCGCTTGATCGGCGATCCTCCTCACAGGGCCGTAGTTGTAAGAGGTGTAGTAGTCGGTTATCTTCACTATAATCGGAGCCACCAAGGCGCCGAGAGACGCAGACGCCGCGAGGGCCAAGGCCCTCCAAGCCTCAAGGCCCAATAGGAATGACCCGATGAAAAACAGCACCACAGAGAGGACAATAGTGGAGTAGATAGCCATGCTGATAGCTGAGAGCGGGTGCTTCACACCTGACGTCTTTAGCAGATTCACACCAACGAAGGTGGCCACCAGGGCTAGGGTTGCGAAGAGTATAATCATTTCTATATACTGTGCCGGAAGCCCGAGGATGGCCGCCAAGAATATAGCAGCGGTGACGGTCACAACGTAAGACTCGTAGACGTCCGCCGCCATGCCCGCCACGTCGCCCACGTTGTCTCCCACGTTATCGGCGATGACGCCTGGGTTCCTCGGGTCGTCTTCAGGGATGCCGGCCTCCAGCTTGCCCACTAGATCCGCGCCTAGATCCGCCGCCTTGGTGTATATACCACCGCCGACTCTCATAAATAGAGTAACCAAGCTCGCGCCGAAACCCAACGCCACGAGGGGCACAGCCCAGTCGTGCGTCACGGCCTTAAACACTAGGTAGAACCCCGAAATCAGGAGCAAGGCGATACTGGCGAGAGACAGCCCCATGACGGCGCCGGCACGCCAAGAAACTAACAACGCACCCCCCATGCCGCCTGTGGCGGCGGCTTGGGCGACGCGCGAGGCGGATCTGGTCGTGACGTACATGCCGAGGTAGCCTGCCAGCATCGAGCCGAGTGCGCCGATGACGAAGCCCAGCATTGTAAGCCCATAGGTGCCCCGCGGCAGGTCTATGGCCAACAGTATAAGCACAGCCAGGACTGTTAAGAGCGCCGCCAGCGTCCTGTACTGTCTGAAGAGGTATGCCCAAGCACCTGTTGCTATGGCTTGCGAGATGAACTGCATCTTCTCGTTTCCAGGGTTCTGCCTCAATACCCACCTGGCGAGGTACACTGCATATAAAACGCCCAAAATTCCCACAACCACCCCAAATAGTGCAAACCCGGCCATAAAGGAGAAATCCCCCCTGGTTTTTAAATTTTTGGCAATGGCTCTATAGCCCGCATGGCGTCTACGTATTGAATACGTATACACAATATTTTAAAGCAGTAAAATTACTGCCTCCGTGCCTCTTGAGCGTGTTGTGGAATTCAGGTTAGCGTCTCAGGTGGATCTGATTCCTGAAGTGATATACTTCATCGGCAAGACTGGCGCCGCCATGTTTGAGGAGAGGCCTGAAAAGCTTCCGAGGCCGCGCGACCCCGCCGCGCTCCAGAAGGCTAAGAAGATAGATGAGTTCCTGAACCAGCTGTTGTTCTATGTACAGCCGCAACAGGTAGCGTTGCCGCTGACTACTCTGGAGTCGCAGCTAGATTCGGTGCTGGAAAAGCTGGAGGCTCTCTACAAGGAGGTTTCCTACTACACCCGCTTAATAGACGAGTTGCGGGCCAAGCTGGCGGTGTCTAGAGAAATCGCCGGGGTCAAGACGGCGGTGCTACCGAGGACTGAGGCGTTGGAGGTCTTCGCGGCGTTGCCTGGAAGAGCCGTGAGGGAGGCTGTGGAGCTGGCCAAGTCTCTGAAAGCCACGGTGGCGCAACAAGGCAACGCCCTCATCGTGGCGGTGGAGCGGAGAAACGCGCCGCAGCTGAGAAACGCGCTTGAGAAGCTGGGCGTACGCGTGCTCTCTCTGCAGGAGGTCGCCGACATGGAGCCTCCCAACGTGTTGGAGGAAAGGCTGAGGAAGGCGGAGGAGGAGCTGAAGGCGGCGGTGCAGAGGCAGAAAGACCTCATAAATTACGCCTACACCCTCAGAAACGCGGCGGCCGCCGTCGCCGAGACCTTCAACAAATCCGCAATAGACGAGGGCGCGGAGACGGGCCGCCTCTTCGAGTCCTACGAGAAAGAGATAAAGAAGCTTGAGGAGCAGTTGGCCAACCTCTCCAAGATCAGGAAGGTTCTGGATGCCCTCTCTGGAAGAGGAGGCTTGAAGTTGCCCGAGGGGTTTAAGCTAGTGGTCGACCCAGAAACGCCCATAGCCGCCCCGCATATGTTGCAGGAGATCAACGGGGTTAAGGTGGCGTTAGTGAGGGGCGTGGCGAGGGGGGTTGAGGTTCCTCTGGAGTACCTCTCCGACATAAAAACCGGCAGGGAGCTCGTGGAAAACGCTATAAAGTCCCTGGAGGCGTCCCTCCAGAGGCTCAGGAAGGAGCAGGAGATGTTGGAGAAGCTGTATCGCGAATACTCGATATACGGCGACGGGAGGTGGGAGGAGCATAAAGACACGGCGTCGGTCATATTCTACGTGCTTGAGAAAGACGTGAAGAAGATAGACGACGCCCTTGCGGAGTTTGTGAAGCACAACCTCGGCAAGCTGGACGTGGTCAGGAGGACGCGCTACAAATACTTCGACGCCGTGCCCGTGGAGAGGAGACCAACGCTGGAGAAATACCCCGCGCCTATTAGGCAGTTCACCAAGATCGTCTACATGTACGGCGTGCCGAGGCCAAACGAGATAAGCCCCGTGCCGCTGGTGGCGCTTCTCTTCCCAGTCTTCTTCGGGTGGATGTACGGCGACCTCGGCCACGGCTTCCTCCTCTTCCTCCTGGGCCTACTCCTCCTGAAGAAGCTATACGGCGGGAGGTACAGAGACTGGGGGATAATATGGGCGTTGACGGGTCTCGTCTCCATGTTTTTCGGCGCCTTTGTATACCAGGAGGTGTTCGGCTTCGGGTTTAAAGAACTAGGCATAAAAATGCCGACTCTGCCTGTACTACACCTCTTCGGCGAGGGACACGAGTTGGTGACGACGGAGGGCGTACTGGCTGGGATCAAAGCGGCGTTTATACTAGGCTTCTTCCTCATCTTGCTCGCCTTCCTTTCCAAATTCATAAACACGTTGCTGAAGGGGGAACCCGACGTGGCGGTGGCGGTGGTGTTGCCGCAGGTAGTGCTCTTCTTCTCGCTGGGCATGGTGTTCTTCTCCCTTGTGAAAGACGCGTTGCACCTGGAATTCATGGCGCCGCTTCTCCAGCTCCCGTGGCTCTACATCTTCGTGGGGGCTTTCATATGGAGCGCGGCTGGGACCTTTGCCTTGAGGGCTAAATATAAGCATCACGAGGAGGCGCCTCCCGTCACCGAGGAGTTTATAATGGGCTTCGTCGAGAGTTCCCTCGGCGCGTTGGCAAACATACCGAGCTTCGCCCGTCTCGTGATCCTAATACTGATACACGGCGTGTTGACAAAGCTGGTAAACGGCGTTGCCATTTCGCTCGGACCCGCCGGCATCCTCTTCGCCGTGTTTGGCCACTCCCTAATAGCAGCCGCCGAGGGCCTGTTCTCCATGGTGCAATCCCTCCGTCTCGTGTTCTACGAGACGCTTTCTAAGTTCTACGAGGGCAGAGGACGCCTCTTCGCTCCTCTGGCTCTGCCCTAATGGAGATAATCGCCGAGGTCACCCCGGTCAGAGACAGAGCGAAGCTTCTGAAGAAGCTGAAGGCGCTCAAGCCGTTGGTCAACAGAATAGACATACCGGAGGCCCCTGGGGGCAAACCCACGGCGCACGCCCTAGCCGTGGGCGCACTCGCCAAGCAGATGGGGTTTGAGCCCATCGTACACATACGGCTCCTTGACGTGAATAAGACAGGTCTGAAGTCTCTACTCGGCGGAGCCTACCTGCTGGACATAAAAGACGTGGTGGTGTTGCAGGGGGACCCCCCGGCCGAGGGCAGACCCGTGGGCGAGGTATCCACCGAGGAGGCGGTGGAGGAGGCGAAGAAGATGGGGCTCAGAGCAGGCGCCCTGCTGAGCCTGAGGAGAGACCACAGAAAACGCGTGGAGACCCTCAGAGCCGACTTCTACCTAGCCCTGCACCTCACAGACGCCAAGCAACTGGAGGGGCTCCCCCCCATCGTCTACCCCTACGTCATGGTGAGAACAAGCAACAACTCCGAGCTGATTGATAGGCTTAGACAAACCGCCGTGGAGCCCCACGAGGCCTTGGCGTTGGTGGAGGCGCTGGAAGGGGCGGCGCCCGGAGCCGTCATCTCGGTTCCGGGAGATTTCGACGCCTTGGTAGGGCTACTGAAACAGATAAAAACACGCCGTGGCTAAAATCCACAGACGTGAAGCCTCTGCAAGACAAGTCAAAACACGCCGCAGTTAAAAAGCCTCCGGTCTCTGTACCCGACTAGGTAAACCCCGTTAACCAGTATGTTGAGCCCGTATACGTAGAAGTGGCATAAAGACTTCGGAACAGCGACAACTCTGCTCCCGGCCAGCACCAGAAAGGTGTTGTAGGTTTCGCCGACTACGACGCCTCTAACGCCGTAGGAGCAACGATATGTAGAAACCTCTCTCCCCAACAGATCTACACAACTTGGACGCAAGGCTACTTGGTCAACTCCCGCTCTATTGTCAAAATCCTCGCGATGGCTCTCTTTATCTGTTTAACCCTGCCAGGTTTCTCAACGAATCCCCTTGCCCTCTGCGTCTCAAGCCTGACCAGCTCCGCCCTGAGCTGGTTAAGCAACTGACGCCTCTCCTCCGGCTTCAGCTCTCTCAACGTTGCGGCCTTTAGTTTCTTTTCAGCAGACATGTGGTGTGTGTAAACCCGCAGTTTTTAAGTTTACTGCCGCGCTTCAGCTACCGCATGGTGGTCGGCGTTCTTAGCAAAGAGCTTGAGGCTGGGCTTGTACTGCATCCACGGGAGTCTCGGGCAGTACTCGAAGTCGTTTATCACAGAGGGCGATAGATAGCCCTGTATAAACAGCGCGGGGGCATTCTGTGGCTACCGGCGGCTCGTCTCTTCTAGCCACTCCTTTATGGCGTCTGCGAGTTCTGTATAGCGCATGAAGCCTTCTAGATGTGTCCTGCCGCATACGATCTCTATGTCTCCGTCGCTCTTCCGGTAGACCTTCGGTTTTACGCCCGTTAGGGCCTCTATCACGGCGGCGAATCTCTCGGCGTCTTCCTCCCTGCCCCCAGGCGCGTCTGCCCTGGCGTAGGCAAAGCCCCTAGTCTCATTGTCGTCTCCATACCTGCCATAGGTAATCGTGTAGTCGCTCCTTACGCCGCCCACCTCCGCCGTTATCTTAATCCTAAGCAACTTTCTGCCGTCTCTCTCCTCCTCAACGGCTTCTCCGTCTATGACCTTCACCTTGTGCCTTCTGCCGTCCACTTCGACATCCTTTTCAAAGCCCTTTAACGTCAAGGAGCCTCTCGATTTGCCCTCATCTATGATCTTATTGGCTTTTTCGGAGACCTCTTTACCAGCCTCCTCCGCCCTCTGGAGTATGTACTCCACAAACTCCGCCGCCCACCTCTGCTGTTCTTCGGAGCCGTATACGGAGAGCCAAGCGGCACGCTCAAGACCCTCCCTACGGATATACAGGTAACCCGCATCCCCGCCCTCCGGCATCTTCACCGTGAAGTGTTTACCCTCCTCAAGCCCCATGTCCATCAACCGCCTCGCCTCCTGCTTTATTTTGTCGGGGTCGGTGGAGCCGAATTTAACCACCAGCGCGCCATCTTTCAGCCCCACGTGGTACCTCGGCCATCCCTCCTCCAGCGTGAGACCCACCTCCAGCTTTTTCAGCCAGCCCTCAGCCTTGCCGGCGTCCACCCAGCCATTCTCCACGGCCTTCTTGACGAGCTCGGCGAGGGCGTCTCTAAGCTCCTTGTGCCCAGCCGCAAGCGTGTCGGTGTAGGCTCTGACGCGCCATACGTCTCTGCCGCCTACCTTCACCTTTTTCACCTCGGCGCTGATGCCTGCAAGTCTCAGCAGGCGGACCGCAAGTTCGGCGCGGCTTCTGTCCGTCGATTGGAAGTTGAGTTCGATTGCGTTTTCACTCAGATATACGTTGTACTTCATGGCGGCGCCGCCCTCCGATATGGTCAAGTCGGCGGCGACTAGGCCGCTTGGAGTTCTCCTCAGCCCCTCCCAGCGGATGTCAAGCCCCTCGGCCCCCAGCTTCACGGCTTCAGCCAGCTTGTGGTTCTTAAGCCTATCGTCCCCCTCAAGCAGAGGAGACCCGTAGCGGAAGTATAGGCCGGCCAGCCTAGCCGCGCCGACGCCAGACGCGGCCACGTCGAACCCCCTCCCGTCCTTCACCTCCGCCTCAACGTCGTATGCCGCGAAGGCAACCTTCCAGAGCAGAGCTACGGCGCGCTTGCCGCTTGCCAGCTCGATTCTCTTCATCGCCGCGGACACGTGTCCGTCTCCGCCTATTGCGCCGGAGATAACAGCGCCGAAGTACCTCAGCGTTTCCTCGTCTACGCCCAGCTTCTCCGCCTGAATAAGCAGAAGGGCCGGCGCCACAACCTCCCTTGCAATTTTGTCGTCGTTCAGCTTATCCCTTAGCGCCTCTAGCTCGTTCCGGACCTCCTCACCCAGCCGCTTCACGGCGGCCTCCACCACGACGTCCCAGTTCTCCGCAACCCACCGCTTGAGGTTGTCCCAGCTCTTCACATGCTTAAGGCCCTTCAACTCCGCCTTGGTTTCCAGCATCTTGAGCCACCCGCCCTCCGCGCCCCTCTTAATCGCCTCGTCGAGCTTCTCGAGGGGGGCTTCAACCACAACCTGCAACTTCGGCCCCCCAAGAGTCAAGGTCATGCGGAGCTCCACAACAGACCAGCCAAACAAGGCGTGAGTCTCAGCAAACTGCCACAGATGAGAGGTGGACATCCGCAACACCCTCTCGCCCTTCTTTCTGCTTATCGCCACGTCGGAGTTAACCCAGCTCAGCATGTAGGGGAGGCGGTCCTCCACGGGCAGGCGCCCCCCGACCTCCTCCGCCGCCTTCATCGCCGCCTCAAGCTCCGGCTTGAAGAACACCTGCCACCTCTCCACATCCTCGAACTTCAAGAAGTAGACTATGCCCTTCCCCACCTTTGAAATCCAGAGCTCTATGTCCAGCCCCTCGAGTCCACCGCTTTCCTTCACGCTGTAGAGCCTAAACACGTAAGACGACTCGTCCCCCCTCTCGAGTATCAGCGCCAGTTTGCCGACCTTTGCGAGCTCCTCGATGAAGTCGCTGTAGTGGTCGGCGCCGGGTTTTAGGAACAGGCGGCGGAGGGCCTCCACCAACATCTCCTCCACCGCCGCCGGCTTCTCCACCCCCGCCCTCTCGGCTTTGACATACGCCGTTCTCGGCGTGTAATAGAGGAGTCGGGCAGACCCGCCCACCTCAAGCCAATACCAAGCCGCCTTGCCGAAGACGCCTCTCCTCCCCAACGCATACTCCCTATACGCCATTAAAGCCGCCAAAGCCTTAACGCCGAAGCTCACGCCGCTGAACCTGGAGAGCTCCTTGTCCTCCGCCTCCGCCAGCCTTCTGGCCACGTCTTCCTTCACGTTTATGAGGTCTCTCAGGCCGTACTTGACGGCGTATTCGTTCAGCCGCTTCCTGAGGATTTCCAGTGCATTTTCGAAGGCCGCCTCCTCTTTCTCGGCCAGCTGTGCTAGACGGCCGAGGTCCGCCATGTACGCAACCCGCTTAAACGGCCACTCGCCCACCTCTCTCTTCTCCACGGCCTTCTTAGCCGCGGCCTCTCTCAACGCAGATCTGTAAACGCCGAAGGCCTCCTCCAGCGCAAGGACGGCGTAGAAGAGGGCCTTCTTCTTTCCCTCGTCAAGTTCTCTATACGTCTTGCTCATCATAAGCCTCCTCTCCTCGGAGGGCTTCGGCATAATCAAAACCCTCAGCGATTCCCAAGGCTCCGCCAGCTTCACTTCCCCGGCGTTGGCCGCCTTGGCGATTTCCTTGAACCTCTTGTAGGGATCGGGAGCCTCCCTCAAGATCTTAAACGCCTCCTCCCGCGGATGTTCCCTAACGCCGGCGGGTATAAACGGCGTCAGAGACGCCGCATACGCCAGCTTATCAAACTCCACAAGGCCCCACATGTTCAACGCGGCGGACAGCGCAACAGCCCCAGCCGCCATCAAGAAGAGATACGCCTTGTGCTCATCCACCCAAGCCAACACCCTCGTGACGGCTTCCACAAACAGCTCCACGAGACGCTGAACCGTCACCTTCACTTTCTCGAACGCCTCCTTCGCCCCCTCATACAGCGCCTTGGCGGCCCTCTGGACGTACTGCACCGCCTCCCTAAACCGACCCACCTCTGCCAACGCCACGGCGGAGGCCATAGACGAAACCACAGCCTCCGAGTAGAGGCCGCTATACACAGAATACAACGCCGCGGCTGAGGCGGCCTCTCCACGTCTACGCCACATCTCCATGCGCCAGTTTAAAAACAACTATACGCAAAGAAAACAACTGAGACGGAAGAGTTGTTGAGGGAGTGGCCGGAGCTGAGCGCCTTCGGCGTGGAGTGGGTGAGGAAGTGGCTAGACCTTAGAGAGAGGTTGATCGAAATCGCGAAAGTTATGCGCAGATATCCGTGGATGGTTGAGGTAATAAGACAGAGACCTATGAGCATCCTCCACCCATATACAGTGGAGGTGTACGCGGCGGTGGACAGGTCGGAGGCATGTCTCTCCCTCACTTCGTCGAAGGCGTACTGTGCCCAAAACGGAGCCGTAAGGGAGACAAAGCTGGAGCTGGAATTTAAGCGATATGAAGTATACGAGGAGAAGATGAGAGAGGTGTACAGGCCGAAGGGGCTACTGACATTTGCCGCGGTGGCGAGGGAATACGTGAGGATTCTCTAGGCGAGACAGACGAGACACCGCCGTCTCTAAACCAACCTTTTCGCCAACCCCCTCCCCCGCCGTCTTATCTTCTGTTTTACAGCTGGGGCTTCTGGCTAGGCTGGATGAGGCGGCTGGGACAACTCCGGCCAGCGTCAGAAACGCCGCCAAGAGGATGAGGGTGCGCGGTTTATTGTTGCGCCTCAGCAGGTGCCGCCGCCTCGGGTCTTGTGGGCGGCTTGATCTTGTACTCGTCGCTGTACCGCATAGTCGCCGGCGTGATCCTCACCTCTATGCCGTAGATGCCCGGCTTCAGAAGCACGTGGACCACTGCCCGCCTCACCCGCTGTTTGGCGTCGTAGCCGATCTTGTAGAGCTTCCCGAAGGTCTGCTTCTCGAACTTAGCCCTCTCCGTAGACAGCTTGCCGCTTACCACGATCTCAAAGCCCTTAGCCCCAGCCTCCGTCAACTGCCTTATGGCCACAAACATGACCCGTCTAAACCTGACGCCCTTAGCCATGGCGTTGGCTATACGGTACGCCACAACCTTGGGGAACATCTCGGGCGCCTCGATCTTGGAGACGTCTATCACGTCTATCTGCGGGTTCTCCACGCCGAGCTTGTTAGTGAGGATGTTGCTGATTTCCTTCACGATGGCGCCCTTCCTGCCGATGATCCTAGAAGGCCTCTCCGCGTATATCACGATGCGCGTGCCCAGGGGAGTCTTCAAAATCTCAGAGTCGATGTATCCATACTTACTCAGCCTATACTCCAGAAACTCCTTAATCATCCACTTCTTCTTGTTCTCCTCCAAGATCTTCTTATACACAGGCAACCTCCTCTGAGCAGTAGACATCGCCACCCCCATCAACACCATATTTAAATTTTTCCGAGACGCGCCCTCTAAACATAAAAACACGCAACATCTAAAGAGACGAATGATGGAAATTCCTTTATGGAGAGAGATGACCGGTTCACCCCTTGCTGATGCTTGCTTACCGCCTCGCTAAGTTTAGTTTGTAGCGCTTCGGAACAACCTCCTTAGGCAACTCAACCGCAACGACCTCCACGTTCACGGTCTGCTCGTCGAACCTGGTGGCGCGTCCGAAGGCCCTCGGCAGTATATTGGGGATCCTGATCCCCTTGTGGGCGGCGGCGTGGACTACGACGATCCGCTCCACGTCCAGCCCCCTAAACTTCGCGTTGTTTTCTAAATTCTCCAAGATCTCGAGGTACCGCCTGGCGACCTTGATGGGCCACTTAGCCACGGGCCACCCGCTCCAAGGCGTGGCG
>WYEI01000009.1 GCA_009903905.1 Pyrobaculum sp.
TATTTCATATATTTTTCCTAGTAGGTCGTATAGGCTGTCGATCCTCTTATTCGTCTCGTCGATTCTCTTGTTTATGCTTTCCCTCATCTCGTTCATGTCCTTAACCAACTCATCAATCCTCTTGCTTAATGAGTCGTTTATCGCATCAATCCTCTTATTCGTCTCCTCTATCCTCCTGTTCAGCGCCTCATAATTCTTGCCCACTAAATCGTAGAGCGCGTCGATCCTCTTGTTAGTCTCGGTTATGTCCTTCCTGATTTCCTGGAACAACCCGAGCATTAACACGACCAAATCCTCCGTGGTCAACTTCCTACCCTCACCAACCTTCCTCAGGACAGCTTCTAGGGCTTTGTCGATGACTGATGCGGCTACGGACTCGGCCATCAAAACAAAAACAACGCCAAACATTAAAAAGCTTTTAGGTATTAAGAACCCACTTATAGGATGGTGGTTTATATTTAATCGTACCCCTTGGGGGTTTCCGAAACCAATAAGACCGTGAGCCCTCCGACGACGGATGGCGAGCTGCTGCGGCGAGGGGCCCAAGGAGGCCATCGAGAAGGAGGTGGTAGGACGAGAAACCGCCGCCTCCAGAGAGGCGGCTGGAGGTCTATGTTGGGTTGACGGAGGGGCGAAAGAAATACGTAATGGGCCCGGGAACTAGGTATCTGACGCAGTATTAAGCTCCGTTCAATACGATTCCATCCCTTATAAGTAATTGAATGCGACCCTAAACAACCCATTGAGACTCGAATAAATCCTTCAGCCGTCCTGACCCCGTCCATACCCCGCCCTAGAAGGGGCGCCTGGTTCGCCACAACGTTTATCGCTTGCCAGGCCCTTGGTTGCGATAATGGCTAAGCTAAGCATCTTACTGAACTCGGTCACGCGCATCCTACCTCCTCATCATTGAGGAGCTTCCTTATTTTCAGCGCCATACACACCCCATCAATACAACGCCTTTTAGGGCTTAAGCCAGGCACTTGAGCTGTTTTTGGATTTGGTAAGCATGTGGGGCTTGAGTGGAGAAGAGGATACTAGGCATTGCCCTATGTGGCGATAACCAACCTTAGAAGTCGTCAGCATCCTAGCGGTCGCCGTATACCGAATTGATAAATACAGTAAAGATCCTACCGCTATTGCGATAAAGCTATTTTTTGACGGTTACTGCTCATTTATTTCTGTCAATACTAGGGTAATGACGTTTGCCACATCTACGACGTCGCCGAGCTTCAGCGGAACCCAGCCCTTGCCTCTGATATCGACCCCGTTGACCTTTGTGCCGTTTCTGCTCCCCAGATCTGCTATATAGAGGACATCCCCGTCGTACTTAAGAGCGAAATGCTGCCTAGAGATGTATTCAGCCGCATCAAGATCCAAGAAATCCTGCCGACCGTACTCAGCATATTTATCGGTCCAAAACCTATACCGGCCGCTCTTATCCACAAGGACGTACCGCGGCTTGGGGATCTCCTTTATAGGTACCGTCTCCGTCCCCTCAGCGGGAGGAATAGGCTTCAGCTCTAGGGGAACAGATTGCCTCAGAGTCTCGGTAGCCATGTCTTCCGCGTTGGCCACGTTTTATTCATCTACACTTAATTTTAACTGTTGCCGCCTTTGCCAACACCACGTCTACGTCTGGGCCTATTTTTGCTTCTGTCACGCGCTCGCCGCCGATAAAAATCCCATTTCTGCTCCCTGCATCTTTGATATACACTTCTCCATCTTTTACGAATATCTCTATATGCTTCCGAGATATATAACTCACCTTGTCGGACGGCAGTATAGACGCCAGCTCCCCCCGCCCCAAAACCGCCGGAAGAGAAACGCGCATGGACTTCCCGGTCTCCACGCACAAAATTTCGCAGTCCAGACCCGCAACCGGCTGGGCGGGACCCCCCTCGGCGGTGCCAGCCTCCCTCTGCGCGCTCTCCGTAGCCTGTGGAGGCGGCGCTTGACCCACCTCCTGGCCCGCCTCGGTAGCCAAAGGATAGATCAGGGTGGTCGCCTCCTGAGCTAGCTCCTTAGATTCCCCTGATTGTAGCTTCTCCAAGACCTTTTTCGCCTTTTCCCTGTAGTGGTCCGGCACGGCCTCCTCCTCGGATACTGCTTGAAGCACCTCGACCTGGATCACGCCGCCCTCCACGGCCTTCTGCAGCTCGCCTGCAAGCTGAAAAGCCAAAGTGGCGGTTCTGTCGGCCGCCATGCTCTCCTCGGTGATCTGCCTTCTGATCTCCCCCTCTTCGGTGATAACCACCACCTCGGCGTTGAGAGAGCCTTGGGGCTTAAGCCTGAACACCACACTGACAACATCACCAGCCGAGATGTCCTCAAGCTCGGCCTCCCGCACGGCGCCCAGCGACGTTACCGTATGGCCCAGCTTCCTGGCCTCCACGACGTCGGCACTAGTTTCTATCTTCACCACGGGCCTCCTGGCGACCACGCCCCTAGCCCTCTTGAGCTCTCTGAGTAAAATCTCGGCGACATCGCTCAGCTTAGACGCGTGGTACCAAGTGCCCCCGGAGGCCGACGCGAGTTTATACAGAATCTTCTCGTTGTAGTCGTACCCCACCCCTATCGCAGTAATGGAGATCTTATATGAGGCGGCCGACCTCCCCAACGCCTCGTACCAATGCTCCTCAGTATAATAGGGCCAAGGCTCCCCATCAGTAATTACGACGATGCGCCTCACGAAATTCTCGAGGGACTCCCTCCTTCCGAAGAGAGACTTAGGCCCAAACCTCAGCTCTTCGATAGCCTTCACTAAGGCTTGATAGAGGAGAGTGTAGCTACCCGGCTTGATCTTGTCCAGCCTGCCCATCTTCTCCCTCGCCTTCTCAGCCGGCATGAGGGGAATAACCGCCTTGACCTTCTCGTCAAACGTATAGACTGCGACCACGTCGTCGGCGCCCATGTTCTCGATAAGCCTCTTGGCGATGTCGGTGGCTTGCGCCAACTTGTCGAACTCGCCCATGGACTTAGAGCTGTCTATGAGCAACATAAACGCCATGGGGATGCGCGGGCCGGGAACTCCCGCGATAGGCGCCGACAGCCTCACCTCAACGTCTACGTACTCCCCGTCGCGATTGGCTGAGACGTCAACATTAAGCATAAAAATTTATAAATTTTGATAATATAAGCTTTTATGCGGTATTTATTGCTTCTCCTTCTTGCGGTTTCCGCCGCGGCGGCTCCTATACTCGCCCCCATGATAACAGACCAGTCGGGCGCGGCAAAGACGAGCTTCGCCCCCGGCGAAACCATCTATATTTATTTCCCAAGTTCCGGCACGGCGCACGTCGAGATAGTAGATACGGCCACAGGGGTCGTGATGCTGGAGAAAACCATAGCAGTGGAGACCCCCGGACTGCAACCCCTCTGGCAACTCGCCCCCGACACAGCAGAGGGGACGTACAGAATTTATATAACCTTCAACGGCCAGCCATATGTCTACTCCGTCGCCATAGCCACGCCCATATTCTGGCAGCCCTATCTAGCAGTAGCGGCCGCGGTCGCGGCGGCGGGCTACCTACTGTGGTACCGGCGTGCGAGGGCTGTGCCGAGACCCCGCGCGTTTCCTGCATATCGACTCCAGCTACCCAACAACTACGTGGTGCAGATAAACACGTCGCAGACAGTCTTCGGCAGGTCGTTCTTCGTAAAGCTTGGAGTCCCTGAGGAGGTGGCTAAGTACATCAGCCGCAACCACTTCGCCATATATGCGGAGGGGGGGCGGTTCTACATACAGGACATGGGGTCGAAGAACGGCACGTGGCTCAACGGAAGGCCCATAAAGGGGCTCAACCCCCAGCCCCTTAAACACGGCGACGTCATAACGGTAGCCCAGGTGCTGAGCCTCAGGTTTTTACTGGCAAAATAGCCAAGACCGCGGCGGTCGCGTTGTCCCCGCCTCCCCGCCTCAAGGCGGAACACACCAGCATCTTGGCCAGCCCCTCCGCCGTTCCGCACCTCCTAAACCTGCCCACAAGCCCGCCGTAGAGCGACCTGTCGATGAAGTCCTCCACGCCGTCGGTAGCCGCGAACACTATCTTAACCGCGTCCTCGCATCCGCCCAGCGGATATCGGTAGTAATGCGGCTCTCGGTACGTCTTGTGGCCCACCGCCTGCGTTATGAAGCGCCCCTCGGCGTTAGACGACTCGTCTAGATCGGGGGAAACCAGCCTATACCCCACAGCGGATCCGCACCCCCCGCTCCACACGTCGGGCGACATATACACGACGCTGTCGCCCACGGAGGCCACGTGGAGAACGTGCTCATTTAGGTCATACACGGCCACTGCCAGAGTCGTGGCGCCGCCCCCCGCCCACCTCGCAACCTCCCCATGCGCCTTGTTGAAGAGATCCACGAACCACTCCCTAGAGAACGCGCCCAGCCTCCCGGCAACCTCAGCGAGGCCCCTCAGCACGGTGCACATGGCCCTGAAGCTCGCGACCTCCCCGGCCCTAAGTCCCCCGACCCCGTCGGCCACAGCCACAGCGGCGAAATGCCCCGGCGCGATCGCCACAAGCCCACTATCCTCGTTGTTGCCCCGCGGACCCTTGTGGCTGAACACGCCGCCGACAGCCCTAGCCCCTCTGCACCTCCACCCGCGGCGCACCGCCCCCAGCTCCAGCAACTTCCCACAGTCGGCCCCCGCGGCCTCGCGCGACAGCTCCCCAACCCAGAAGCGCTCGAGCGTGTAGAGCGCCGACCTGATCATAGCCTCACGGTGATGAGGATATAGGGGCCCTTCTCCTCGTCGTACCCCAGCGCAACGACGTCGCCGTCCCTCAGCTCGAACCACTGCGACGTGGCCCCCTTCCCGCGCCACACAAGATGCCACCTGCCGTCCCGGTACACGGCCGTCCTGTTCGTACTGCCCAGATCCCTAATGTACCACCTCCCCTGTATCTCCGCCAGCTCCAGATGCCGCCTGGAGATATACCTATCGGGGTCGTATATGTACAGGGACTCCCTCTCGATCTTCAGGTCCATCTTCTCGTCGTCGGTCCGGCCGATGTAGAGAGCGCCGCCGGGCACCGGCACAGCCCTCGCCTTAACCATGAGGGTGAGGCCCCTCCGCTCCGCAACCCCGCCAGTCAGAAACGCCAGAGCCTCCCCCGCGTCGGCAAAGCGCTGCGAGTAGTCGGGAGCCAGCGCCTTGGCCACAAACCTGTTCAGCAAGTCATCGCCCAGATCGGGCAACCTCAGCTCGACACCCTCCGGCGCCTTCGGCGCCGAGCAGTCATAGCCCCTCATGAACTGACAGGGATGCTTCCTAGTGGCGAGGAAGAGCACCGTTGCGCCCACCGACCACACGTCGTTCTGAAACAAGTTAAGACCCCGCAACTGCTCGGGGGCGGTGTAGCCCCCCGGCGACACGACGACCTCCCTAGCCGACTGAAAACGCGAGATCGCGGTCCCGAAGTCGATCAGCTTCACGGCGCCGCCCCTCCTCATGAGGTTGCTCGGCTTGATGTCCCTATGTATGACACCCGCCCCGTGAACCGCCGCCAGGCCCCCCAACACCTGCGACAAAACATCCTTAACCTCCTTCGGCGAAAGGGGCCCCTCCACGTCCCTCAGAGACCCCCCATCCATGTACTCGAGCACCACTATCACCGAATCCAGATCGCCGTACTTCGCCCTGTAGCGGCCGAAATAGCCGCAGACGTTGGGATGAGAAATCATAGAGAGCATCTTCCCCTCATGCTCCACAAACTTCACGTTGCGCAAAGCCTCCCGCTCCTCAACACCCTTAACGATGGGCTCCTTCACAGCATAGAGGCCACCCGACTTCTCCTCCACAAGCCAGACGATGGCCATGCCCCCCTCCCCCAGCCTCCTCTTCACTGTGTATCTCCCGCCCAGCAAAGCCCCCTCGAACAGAAGCCCGCCCCGCCCCATATCAGCCACAGACCGCCACATCCCTCACACAACGCGGCACAGCATCGGCAACCCCAGCCCCCCAACAAGCCGCAACCCCCCCGCGGTCGCCCCCTCCAGACAGATCTAAGTATCCAGAAAGAACACGCCGACACCCCAACGCGCCCAACACAGCCATGCCTAGCCACCCCCGCACAGCATACAACGGCGACAGCTTTATAAACAATGCAGCCCCCAGCCCACGCCGAAGTCGGCCCCCCACGGTTAGGCCAAGCCACGCCCCAGCCCATCCGACTAACCCCTTAGCCATCCCCGCAGACGCAAGTCAGGCCAGCCGCAATAAACCCGAACCTCCACCGCATAAAAGCATATGTAGGCCAACGCTCTAAATATTTATAAACACTATACATACAGTACATGCGGCTCCACCTCATCATCGCCATCATCGCGCTGGCCGCGCTCGCAGCAGCACAGACAGCGCAGACAGGTCCCGCCATCCAGATAATCAACCTCCCAAGCACGATAGATACATCGATAGGCGAGCTCGCCTACAACTTCGTAAACCAGAGAACAGGCCCCAATGTAGTCGCAGTACCGCTACCCGCCGCGGCCTACAAAGACTACGGCAACATAAAGCTCATCGTAGTAGCCATACCCTACAGCCCCGAAGAAGACCCCGACCAAGCCATCAGTAACGCCATAAACGAGCTCGTTAACAGCAACGAACCTCTCGACACTAGGATTAATAATGCAATCAGTGACCTCTTAAGCATAAGGAGCGTCTTCTACCCCTACGAAACCTTCAGGATCAGGCTAATCTTCATAATGTTCGTACACACACAAGACTTGATAGACTACGCCATACAGGCTTCGCAAAATCTGTATAGCGGCACCCAAAATCAAAGCCCCGACGCAGGCGCGGCGCTCTATACAAATACAATAATGGAAATTCTCTATGCAAGATACCAAAATTGGCGAAATAGTGAATTACAACAATTGGAAGATGAAGTAAACGGCTTCACGCTTCAGAGCCAGGCAAGCGGGGACACGATCCAATTCACGGGCTACGCAGAGGGAAAACCTGTGTTAGGCTTCTCTGTCACAGTAAAGTTGCAGGTAAAGGAGAATACGGAAGGAAGTAAAACAATAACCATATGTAATTTATCTTCAACTGTAAACAATATAAGTGAAGGATTTACCTACCAGCTAGAGAACAGTATACTAAACACTCTACCGACGCTTACACAAGACGAGATTTCTCGCATCTTTGCTGGCATAAATGTCAAAAAAGATTCCGAGGATAATGTAGCACAAGGTCTTATTTATGCAATAAATGCATACTATAATAGTGCTGTTACTCCAGTATGGCTTAGCTATCAAAATTCCATTATAAATTATATAAGAAGCAAATTTACTATGACTGAAATTGAAACTTGTAATAGTCAGAGTTGCAGTTGTGAAAATTTAAAAAATCAGTTTATTAACTCACTTCTGCAAGAAACGAATAATGTGCAAGAACAGTTAAGAGAAAACTATATGAACATGCTCTATGTTATAGATAACGAGATCTACGGTAATCTGAGTGTTGTTAATAAAATCGAAAGCTCTCTGTTGCCTTCATGTAGCGGCAACAGCGGCGATCTATGTAGCAACGTAGTGAAAACTATTAGTGACATGGGAGCCTATATCGCCTCCAATGTCGCTTCCGTGGCCACAAGTTGCTTAACAAGCTACCTATCGAGTGTAGCCCAAACCGGCGTTAACTCTATCGTATCTACCATACCTGGAGTCGATCTGGCATACATGGTGGCGAACGGAATCTTCGGGGCGCTCCAAGACGAGATAACCATAAAGGGCACCATAGTTTCGGAGCCTGCAAAGCTGAACGGCTTTGAGCTCGCCGGAGGCCTCAGGGCCTTCAAAGTCTACAACGTATCGAGCGAGGTGGCATGTTACAGCAGCGATATAAGAGACGTGTCAGGTCAGAATTTTGTCAGCGGCCCAAGCCCGTCCGAGGCGATCTTAGCAGGCATTAAGGGCTTCGCCTCGGCAATAGCGCAGCTCTTCTCGCCAGAGGCTGGACAGGTCATTGACCTCATACCCATAGTGCGCGAGGTAGATATGCCGCAGAACGGCTACTTCATGTTCGGATCGACACCCGGCATCTATGTGCTAAACATAACAAATCTCGATGCAAAAAATATAGTAAGTAGATTTGAAGATGATATGATAAAAAGTATAACTAATGGTCTAGATCAATCATATACTATTGGTTATTCAAGTAGGCTCTACTATATTATTAATTATAATGTCGAACAAGCGCTGAAATCGTTGAGTATCGGCAATTTTGCTGGTCTCTACAACAAGGCCTATGACAAAATCTCCGGAGGAAATTATGATTATGATAGCAAGGTAAATGATAACACTAAACTTACTCTAAGTTTGTATTTTATCGTCATTCCGCCTTACATGGTCGGCGAAAGGCTGGGCTCCGGCTATATAAATTATACCCCTTCGGCAGACATATTCGGACTCCTGCGGAGCTTTTTCTTCCCCGCAATCGGCGACATCCGTCAGAAAATGATCCAAACATTGTTGCAGCCGCGGCCAGCCGGCGCAGATTTCTGTAGCCAGAGCGGCCAGCCGGCGTCGACCGGTACATCTATAGAAAACTTCGTGAGTTCTTCATGTAGCGATGCCGTAAATACCGTAACAGAGGATATGCTAAAACCTATTGTTAATAAAATTGTTAATAATATTGTTAATAGCATTAATAATGTAGGAACCGGGCTACAAGGCCAGGAATCACAGGATCAGTGTAGTGTAGAGGGCCTTCTGGCCGATGTTACAGAAAATGCTATTAATATATTCAAATCATCTCTAAAGGATCAAATTAACGAAACTGTTTTTAATAATATAATTACTCCACTTTCCAACAAAATAACAAGTGGTATATGCGCTCCGCTGGGCAACGCGGTAAATAGCCTGGCTGGGGGGGAGCTCTCTTCCTTGTTTGGAGATCTTCTGGGCGCCTATGGCGCGTCTTTCTTGCAAGGTCGGACTCCAGACCTCACAGGTGCTGTCTGCGGATTGATGGGCGGGTCGCAGACCATCAGCTACCTCGGCCTCTATGCGACGAAGGTTTTCGATGCTGTGGAAGAGGGCCTCTACGTGCCGTCCTACTTCCTATCAGCCTACCCCATAGAGTTCGAGGAGTCGCCGACGGTGAGGTGGTGCTACGGCGCGGTGGTGAGTCCTTATTTTGTCTACGTACAGCCTCCGCCGCCAACAACCGACGAAGAGAAGAAACAACTTCTCATCGGAGCCCTAGATGTTATAAGAAAAATGGGATCTCTCCAAGCTAAGTTTTATGATTTCCTCAGAGAGAATAAAATGGATCTATCGTTTGTTATATTCAGTGAGGAAATACCTGCGGCAAAAGATGGGCTTGTGGCCTGTAATTCGTCATATATAGGAGTCAAATGGTCGCATCACATCGTCCCGACACTTGTGGTTAATCCATATGGAGATTATTCTTGGTGCCTAGAACATGGCGATCTTGCTTGGACTATAAATTCTCTAGTAACTATGACAGACAATGTAGGTCTTTTCGATGCTTTATCTACCCTCCGTGGGCAACACATTGTTGATTTACCTGTGTTGGTGGGGGTGAATAAATATTTTGACGCGCTTCAAGTGTATCCTGCTATTGTTGTGAGGGAGAACGGCAATCCGAATCCGTACTACTTCGTGGTGCCCTACTCCACGCCCGCCCGAGAGCTCTACGTGCTAGGCACGGCAGGCAACGTCGTGGTCTACGACGGCAGCACAGCCGGCCAAACCAACAAGCCATTTCTATACTACGACATATCAAAATAACCTCTTTTTCAACTTTGCCTATCCTAACCACAGACTAGGGAAAGAGACTATCAATCGGTAAACCGCCTATCCTCGCATCTGGACTTGCCTGAAGACTTGTTATGCTCCATGCGTAGGAGTAGACTTGAATCACGGACTGCCATCCATGAATCGCCGTAAGAGGGAGTTGCCCTCTCAGCAGTCTTCCGCAAGTCGCTCAATGGGGCTGGAGAATGGCAGGGGCAAAAGCCTTGGCGGCCCTTGCCTAGCGCTTATGCGGCCGCGGCCCTCCGTTGCTTATGACGTATGGAGACTTGCGGAAGAGGGAAAAATGGAACTTTTATCTAGCAGGAGTGATCTCTAAATATATTTTTTTCTCAAAGCATAGATATCTGTAGATATACTCGATGGCGTTTTTCCCTTGGTCGCATAGCTTGTATCCCTGGCTCTGCAGAGTTTGAAGTAGGTTGGAGGTAAGCCAGCTCGGGGCCGATGTAGAAGCCACATTATTGATTTCGTTGATTACATAATCTACACCTTCATCGCACTTTCCTGAGAAGAGCTTCTCCGCGTCTACGACGGCTTGGTAGGCCACTCTGCAGATCGTCAACCTATCTAGGTCTGGAGGCGCGGCGCTTGCCTTTATGATGTAGTTCCCGGCTGGGAACTCGGTCTGGTTGGGCACCACCACAACTTCGGCGGTCGTCCCCACCACGGCGGACGTCGTGGGGCCTGCGATTATTATGCAGGTGGGTGCTCCGCAACCGCATTCAGCGCCTGTGCACACCCTCAGGGTGGTGCCGTACGGCATGGCGACGTAGGCGGTTGCGGTCTGGCCCGGCTCTAGGTTTAGCAGCGTCTTTATGGCCGTGGCTATATCTTCCGTGTGGAAGTTTTCCGCCATATTCAGCATGTAGATGTAGGTGCCGTATATGGCCGCGGTGGTCGCGATGAGCAACGCGACCAGGAGGACGTAGGAGGGGTTCATGTCCCGCAGACCTTCCCGGTCGGCTGGGCTATAATTACGGTGGCCGCGCCTTCCCCTACCGACGTGGCGACTATGGCTATGTAGTAGGTGGGGGTAGCCATCATGCAGTATTCGGGGGGTATGGCCAGCTGTATGTAGTGGAGGCCGGTGATGTTGAAGTACCAGACGGATTCGGCGGGGTTGAAGGAGCCCATTATGGGGAATCCGTAGGTTACGCCGTTTGTGACGTTGTAGAGGGCGGCGGCGTATGTTATGAGCTGGATCTGCTGCTGGTCGCTGGTGAGGTTCACGGCGGCCTTGACTCCGCCGAAGGCGCCGAGGTTCTTGAACTCCAGCTCGACGTGCGCGGCGGTGTTGATGAACGCCATCACTCCATTGTCGCAGGTGGCCACGGCGTAGATCGACGATATATAGACATAATTATTGCCCTCGCTGACCTCTACATCCAGCGTATCCAGCTTGCAGAGGACGCCGCGGAGGGCTGCGTATGCCCCCGCCTTGTCGGTAAACATTACGTTGAACTGTTCAGCGTAATACTCCTTCAGAGAGCTGGCCAGATCTTGGGGGTTTTCCGTGGGCGTTGTTAGTATGGCCTCCAACGTGTTGGCCGTGCTGTAGGCGGCCTCCTCTGCGGCGTTGCTCAGGATCTGCTCCACCTCTAGTTGCGCTATCGTGTAGTTCTCTATGTCGACCGTCGGCCCTATGGTCCTCTTGGGCAGAGTGACCAGGAGCAGTAGCGTTATGACGAAGATCAACACGGCTACCCCGATCAGCACTTGGCCCCTCATCGGGACAGCTGGAGGGATACTATTCTTCCGTCTCCCCGCATGAGGATGAACGTCGCGCCTTCGGCCGTCGCGGGGTTGAAGTTCCTTGTGATGCTGTACACGACGCCCTTGGTGAGCGATATGACCGTTAGGTTGTACCCTATGTTGGGGGGCACCAAGCTTTCCAAGGCCGCTTCGGCGTACTGCGGATCACCGGAGCCCGTCACGCCGTACGCCACGGCGTAGATTACGCCCGTGTTGGCCCAGTGGATGAGTATCCTCTCGGCGTCTATCTTGAGGCCGTAGTCGGACTGGACGTACTGCACCTTGAAGAGGAACTGAGCCACTACGAATGTGAGGATGATCACCACGGTGAGCAACGCGGCCTCGAAAAGCGCCGCCTGGCCCTTCATCGCACGGGGGCGGGGGATATGAGGACTGTGCCGTTGGGCAGAACCAGAAAAGCCGAGGCCGGTCCCGAGTAGAGGACGGCGCCGTCGGGCAGAATCGGAAATGGCGAGCTTGAGTGGAGCACGTCGGAGTTCACGCACTCCAGCGGGCTCACCCCAGCCTTGGCCACCACGTCGCTGCTTATCACATAGCTGGGGGAGGGGACCAGTAGGTAGTAGCCCTTCTCGTATCCGTACAGCGTCGCGTTTATGAGGAGCGCCGGGAAGCCCGAGGCGACGAAGTACTCCACGTCGTCCCCGCAACACTCTGCGTAGTAGGGAGTTATCAGGCACTTCTTGCTGCCTATCTCCAGGAGCGGCGGCGCGTTCGTCCTGAACAGAACCTTCTGATCGGCGGCTAGGGCGTCGGCAAGTAGCGATGTCCTTGCTTTTATCACGGCGACATATCCCGTCACGGTCGTGTAGAAGTTCTGCACCGCTAGGTATACAGCGACGACAAAGGTTGCAACGAGTATGGCCGCCTCCACTACGTTCATACTGCAGCCTACGGCTTTCTTTTAAACTTTTACGAGGCATAGACCACGATCTGGGGGTTTTCTACCTTCACGCCGGGCTCGCATTGGGTCACGATTATGTACTTGCCGTCTTCAATGCCGAGCTTGGGGCCGTTAAGCTGGCCCGTGCAGTCGACGAACTCGCTTGCGTGGACCACCTTCTCTATAGTTATAACAGTGCCGGTGGAGGCCAGCACCTCGACGTACTTGGGGACCTCCAGCCTGCAGGTGGCGGGATTGCGGGTGTCGAGACCCACGGTCAGCTCCCCCCCAACTATCTTGACGGGGTAGTAGAGGTCTATCGTCCCCGTATAGTTGCCGGGTTGCTCCACGGCCTGCTGCAGGGCGACCTGGATCAGGTAGGCCGCCTCGCTACATGCGTAGCTGTTTATGGTGTAGACCGCGCCGTCGTAGACCGAGAATACGTAGAAGAGGGACGCGACGGCTCCGGCGAGGAGGACGGCGTAGAGGAGGACGATGGCCGGGATCTCCATCACCTCACCACGGCGGTCCCGTTATATATCTTTATATAAACGCCGTCACCGCTGTAGATGCACTGCCGGGAGCCCTCGAGGCTGATGCAGAAGCTACAGACGCGGCCGCCGAGAGGCGGCGTGATAGTGATCTCTCTCACGTCGGTCACGACTATCCTTATAGGTCCTCCGTATACGACCCCCCCGACCACGTTGGTGATGTTGGTGAAGGTGGCCGTCACGTATCTGACGCCGTAGAGCTGCGCCGTGGCGACCCAGCTCCCCAGAGGCTCGCTGTAGCCCCCTTCAAACACGGCGGTCAGGCCGCCTCCGAGGATGCCCCTCAGCGCGCCGGGCTGGGAGGGGAGGACGTACCAGAGCTTAAATCGGTATACGGCGTCTGTGCAGTTAGTGGTCGCATCGACGGCGACCGAGGCGAAATACGCCGCCCGTCTGAAGTTTATCACGTTGCCTGTTTCTATCATCTGCCAGGCGGGCTCCATCCTTTCGGCCGAGGCGAGCAGGGGAGAAATATACGAAAAAACCAAGAGGGAGGCGGCGACGAGGAGGGAGAAAAAAACAACGGTGGGTATTACATCCATTACCTGACGGTTATCGGATAGAGGTCGCTACGCACTACAGTGCCACCACTAAG
>WYEI01000043.1 GCA_009903905.1 Pyrobaculum sp.
GCCGAGACGAGGTCCTGGACAAGCTCCACGAGATAATGATGGCGCTGTTCATGGAATACGTGGAGATAAGCAAGACGTGCGGCCGCGGGTGCCCGCCGGAGGCGACGCGGAAGCTGGAGAAGCTGGCGACGCTGGAGCTGGCCACCTACGTCATCCACACGCTGTTCCGCAGGCAGAAGATCGGCAGAGAAGCCGCCGTCGCTGCGTTCGACAAAATAGTTGACGAAATTCTCTCTGGATGATCAAATTTCTAGACGTAGGATACCTTATAAACTGCAGGCACGAAATAAGGCAGGAGGACAGGCTAGTTGTTACAAGCTGCGTTTTAAAAGTGATAAAGCATAAAATTGAAAAGGGGCTACAGCTTTTCCTCGAAAAATTTGAAATAATAAGAGATTTAGTCAAAAATTACTACTTAAGTAGGAAAGGTAAAAGGCGACGGGAAAGCCCAAAGAGAACAGCCGCGAAGATAGCCCAGCTCCTAGAGCGCAGGGGCTACGCCGATGTCGCGTTCCTATTTAGGGTCGTCGCCCGGTATTATAAGGGACCTGGAAGAACGCATCGAAGAGATACTGCTACAACTGTCGTCTAAAGCATCGCCAATAAACTTCATAGTCTTTCTACACAATTACTTTAAAAAACAGAGCAACTATGCAGTATTCCCAGATAAAACAGTAGATTCAATAAGAAAAGAACTACAGCAAAACAATATAGAGATCGTAGAAATAGACGACAGGGAATTATGGCTAGGCCTAGATTCGGGAACCGATAGGGAGGACAGATACCAGCTGCTCTGCATAGAGAAATACAAGCAAAACAACGGCATCCCCGAGGCCCGCCTCCTCACGACAGACCACAGGCTGCCCGACACGGCGCAACCCTTCGGAAACATCAAAGTCGAAGTAGTTGACTGCCAAGCTTAGCCAGCCCCCGCCGCCCCTCGGAAGCCAGCGGCACACGGCGGCACTGCTCGCTTAGGCCCTACAGCAGACACCGCCAGGTAAGCTCAGAACGCCGTCCGGCGTATATGCCGTGGAGCCCGCAGCGGCTTGCCGTCCGCGGCGTACAGGTTGGCGGAGGCATGCCGCGAGAAGCCACAGTGGATGCGCCGCAAGCTCTCTGAGGAGGCCGCAGAGGCGATGGAGAAGGCGCCCGGGCTCGAGAAATGGCTATATGCGCCACTGGCGACAAGGCACAAGCCGGTTTGAGACCCGCGCCAGGGCCCTGAAGAAAGAATACGCCGCGGATGCCCGCTGATGTGGGCCCAAGATGGCGATAGGCCCTTCGAGACAGACGGCCCCTTCAGCCCCTTCTGTTTAGTGGAGGCGAGCTTGCCTGGTCTTTACGGCGATAGGCTGGAGGAGGTCTTCGGCGCTGTAGACGAGGCTTGGGACCGGCGGGCTTCCAGCCGGAACTCTGGGGCGACTCAATATATGGCAAGCGTCTGTTCTCTCCCGCGGAGACAGGATGCTTGACATATTGTTAGGCGTGGATCTCATCTGTGAATATGAGCGCGTCTATGCACCTAGCAGTTGCGGCTTGCGTAGCTTGAGCACAGCCTTCGACATGTCCTTTGTACTGCTGTTGCAGCTAAAATCGATAACCCACAGACGCATAGAGCCGAATTGTCGAAATGCGGCCATGCGCGTTGCGCATCGAAAGGCGGTCACAGTGAAAAGCCACAAGAGCTCATAATATAGACTTGGTTAAACCAGAGACCAAAATGTATTATTGTCAACGGGCTACACAATATCCTTAACCTAGGAGGCGTTGGAACTTAGTCGTAGCCAGCAAAGTGGGGTACGTCTCCTAGTAATTCATTAAAACTTCCACCTATTTCTGCTTCTATATGATGGAAATATTGATGATAACGCTTGTTGCAATGCTGCTCATAGCAATGCTGTTGGTACTAGGCGATATAGTAGAGGCAAAGAGGTCTCCATACGCCGTATTCGTCTTGCCGCCGCTTGCTCTGTTGAAGATAATGGCCTATATGGGGGCCGTGGAGAGGTGCGAGCAACGGCGTCTGATATATCAAGCGGCTACAAGGCAAGCAGCGCCGTCTCTACAGCCGATAACATGTCTCGAAGAGGTCGAAGCGTCGAGCATCTCTAGGCCGTAGGGGACCCCCCAACTCTAAACCCTTTCTTATAAACTTTTATACCTTTATCTTATTACTCTATGTGGTTCTCTCACTTATCGTCATTCGCTCGAGATGGGTTAAGGGCGATCCCTTAACTCGCCTGCGGCTTGCGTCTACGGCGGCATGCGATGAGGACAGGTCTTAGGTTCTGCCCTAGGTGCGGCACCGTCATGCTGACAAAGAACAGGGGCGCCTCTCTGTTTTTATACTGCCCAAGGTGCGGGTTCGAGGAGGCTGTTTCGGCTGTCGTGAAGCCAGGCAGGAGGCCCGTCCTTAAGCCCATAGAGGCGACGTGCCCCAGATGCGGAGGCGCGTTGACGCTGAGGCCTTCCCACAACCTTACCTTTACCTACTGCAGAGCTTGCGGCTATGTAACCGCCGCCTACAGCCCGCCTACGGTGAGGTTGCCCGTGGAGCGACGCGTACTCGCAACTTGGCTTAAAAACGCTAGGGAAAAGGCCGCGCAGAGCAAGGTGACGATAGGCCGCGGAGATTTGGTGAAAGTCGACATGGAGAGTGAGGGAGACGTAGCGGTCTTGACCCTCAATGTATCAATCATACGAGACTACGCCGAATCTCTAAGGCCTCTCGACTCGGTGTTTTACGCCGACGAGCTCTCCATAGTCCTAGACGAGCTGAAGGCCAAGAACTGCTCCGGCGAGATCTGCCGGGGGTATCTACGTCTGGCCGCCAGGCCGAAGCGACATCCCCCTACTGGGAGGCTCCACATAGCTGAACCCACTATGCTCTACGAGTCGGCGCTCCGCATCCTAGACGAAAATAGATGCACGTTGCACGGAGTCGTGGCGGAGGCGCCTAGGTGCAAATCCCCCTCGGCCCCCAAGATCTCCATGAGGAAGCGCTGGAACTTGGACCGATGGCAGATGGAGGCGTTGGAGCGGGCGCTGTCCCTCCCGCCGCACGGCTTCCTCGCCGTGGAGGGCCCGCCCGGCACAGGCAAGACGTCGGTAATCGCCGCAGCGGCGTGCGAGATAGCCATGGCGGGCGGCAAGGCGCTCATCACGTCGCTTACAAACGTGGCCGTGGATAACGCCATCGAGAGGATCCTCGAGTTCTGCGGATTTGAGGCGGGGAAATACGTCACCAGGATAGGCCACCCGGCCAAGATAAGCCCCACCGTAAGGCGGTACGTCGTCGCCGATCTAAGGCGGCAGAGGGCGGGCGGTTTAGAGGCCCTCCTGCGCGAGGCCAGAGTGTTCGGCATGACCATGGCCAAGCTCGCCTCTCTAGACCTGTTCTATGGGCTGGACAAAAGGCTTGGAGGCGGCTTCGACTACGTGTTTATAGACGAGGCGTCCATGGTGCCGCTGGCCCTCGCAGTGGTCCCCCTCCACTACGGCGTGCGGAGAGTGGTGCTAGGCGACTCCCGCCAGCTACCGCCTCCGCTCGGCGAAGAGGCGGAACCCCAGGCCACTGCGCCGTTGATCGAGGCGATCGAGACGCTGACGAGCCCGGTGACGCTTCTGAGGCAGAGAAGAGGCGTGAAGGAGATCTTCGCATATCTAAGCGAGGTGTTTTACCAAGGCATGTTGGAACACGGCGTCGAGGCGGCCGAGCGGCTTGAGATACCGCCCAGCGGCGACGCGTTGGACAGCTTGCTGGCGCCTGAGCGCCCGCTGGTGTGGATAGATGCTGGGGGAATCCAGGAATGGATGAGGGTAGTGCGGGGAGCTTACACTTCCTACTCCGCTTACAACAAGGCGGAGGCCGCACTCGCCGTGGCCCTCTACAAGAGGCTTCACGACGCGGGCCTCGCCGGGAAAACCGCGATAATAGCCACATTCAGAGCGCAGGCGCTCCTCGTCTCAAAGGCGGCGGAGCTCTTGAGGCTTGGGAAGCCCTCGGTGGCCTACACCTCAGCGGAGGAGGCGCTGCAACTAGGGGAGATAGAGGACCTTCTAGACCTCAGGGTGGCATCTACCGTAGACAGCTACCAGGGACGGGAGAAAGAAATCGTAATATACTCCGTGGTGGCCGATAGATATCACAAGGCAATCGACAACTACGCACGTTTCAACGTCGCGATGAGCCGCGCCAAGAAGAAACTGATTGTTCTGTCGTCGTTGGCGCAGGACATAGATCAATTCCCCTGGCTAGACGCCCTACGCAAGAGGGTAACCCCCGCCGCATGGCCCCGCGACCAAACGCCCAAATGGGCGGTGGAGGCCGTGGAGGCAGCCGCGGCGCAGCTCACCTCGCCGGGTTAATCATTTATTATTGCCTCTGAAGCTTATTGTGAGTTTAAGGCGTCTTCTCGCCGGCCACGGACTGGCCGCAGTCGAGGTTGTGCAACCAGGGAGGCTCATCGCCCGGTCGGGGCTTAGGTTCAAGAATTTCCTCCCCACCCTCTGCCGCCGCGGCGTGGAGTTCTGTGACTGGGAGATGTATGAACACCAGAGGCTGGGCCTTAAGGCGCTTCTCTACGGCTCCAACTTGTTGCTCAGCGCCGAGACCGGAGGCGGGAAGACCGAGGTTTGGATCGGCTACGCCTTGGAGATGATCGCAAGAGGCGAAGACTTCAAGGCGCTTGCTGTGTATCCGACCAAGGCACTGGCAAGCGACCAAGAGGAGCGGATATACCGATATGCCAGGCAGGCCGGGCTCGACGTAGTTATGGAGCAGAGAGGCAAGATACGACTAGTCCGCGGCGACGTCTTGAGATATGACGGAGATGTTAGCAAATACATCAAAGACTATATGGTAAAAAATGCCAAGATAGTTCTCACAAACCCCGAGGTTCTACATCTTGCCGTCTACCGCGGCCACAGGATAGAGCCCTTCCTCAGGCAGACGAGGCTAGTGGTCCTCGACGAGTTTGACTTCTACGGAAGCTCTAAGGCAAGCCTGTTGCTACATCTGGTGGGCCTTCTTGCCAAGAAGTACGGGACTAGGCCGCAACTGGTGGTCATGAGCGCGACGCTGAGCGGCTCCGGCCACGTGGCCAAGATCCTCGACGCCAAGACGGTGGAGGGCGTAGCCTACAGACCTGAAAACCATATGCACTTCGTCCTCGGCGACAAGCTCTTCGGCGAGGTCTGCCGCAAGTTCGGGACCGAGTGCGGCGGGCTCGAGGAGGCGAGACAACTGGTGAGGGAGTGCTTCAAGGCGAGGAGTTGCGTGACGTCGCTGTATGCCGCCTACCGCGGGTTGTACGACGTATTGCCCCAAGCATTGGCCGATGTGATAAAGGCTGGGGCTCCTCACTCAGGTGCCACCCTCATCTTCGCTGGCACGATCAACGAGGTCGAGAAGCTCTCCCGGGCGCTGGCGGCGCTGGGCGTGGAGTGCCCCACCCACCATCACCTAGTGCCCCGGGGGAGGAGACACGAAATCGAGAAAATGCTGAGGGAAGGCTCCCTTAGGTGCGTGGCGACCGTGAAGACCCTTATGCAGGGGATAGACATCGGCCAGATCACCAGAGTGGTGCACGTGGGGCTTCCGCCCGACGTCAAGAGCTTCATACAACGCGAGGGTAGGAAGGGGAGGAGGGAGGAGATCAGCACCACGGAGAGCATAGTCTTCCTCACATCCCCCAGCGAGCTTAGGATAGCTGCCGACTTCAGCAAGTGGGTGGAGGGAGGCCCCGAGGCGCTTGTCTACACGCCGCACAACGAGCTCTTGACTCTACACGACGTCTGTAGCGAGATGCTGAGAGACCCGGCCAAGGCGCAACAACGATACGCGGCGTTTATCCAACGGCTGGGCCTCACGCAGAGGGACTGCCAGCGCCTGCGCTTCTACAACCCAACGGAGAGGGGACAAATAGGCGTCGTCGTGGCGCCGGAAAACGCAGTCCTCGAGGACAGAATCCCGTGGAGAGACTACGTCGAGTACCTCCAGCCGGGGTCGCTGGACCCCTCCACAGAGGCGATAGTGCTTAGGCTGATAAAAAGCGGAGAGGACTGGTACCTATGCGAGGTGGGGTCAGACGCGCTGAAGGAGCTCTGGGATGTCCCGTTCACGTGCAGAGACAGCCCCGTGAGGATCCCAGGTTGGCTCAAGGAGGCAGTCCATAAATACCGAGACTTCTGCCGCCGGCTGCCTTCCGACGAGGAGAGAGAAAGATCGTGCAACTTGCAGGAGTTCGCGGAGGACGTGGGAAGAGGGAAGGTGTGGTCCAAGGTGGTGACCGACCTTCTGTTCAGCCAAGGCGGCTTCGTCAGAGGGAAGGTAGTGCCGCAGGCTCTATACTGGTACATAGAGTCCCGGAGGCTACACCCAGTCAAAATAGGCGACGAGGTAATGTACAGCTATATAGTCGAGAAGATCAAGGTCTACGAGCCGAAGAAGCCGCACGGCTACGAACTCTTCACCTACGCATACGCCGTAGAGCTGGACCCCAACGATCTGGCTTGGGTAGACAGAGCCATGCTATTCCTCCTCGCCGTCCTCAGGAAGAGGTTCCGCATCGACATGGACCTCGTGAGATACTGCCCCTCTTGGGGCAATCTGCTGAAGGTGTGGGAGACGGAGCCGGTGGGGCTTCTAAAGGAGTTGAGGGAGATGAGGGGGATTGAGGTCGGCGGCCAGACGCTGACCTGCGAAACGCTGAAGAGAGCCGTAGAGGAGGAAGAGCTAGACGAATACATGAAGATGCTTATCGAGAAGGAGGAGCCCGAGGCGCTCCACGGCGTATCGGTGGAGGAGTTGAGAAGAGCCGCGGCGCGCTTTGTGTACTACCTCTGCGACGCCGTCCCGGCTAAAATAAAGGACGCGGAGATCTCCGTCCCCAAGGCCCCACCCAACATAGTAGCGGTGGATCAGTTCGGCGGCGCCTTCTACGTACACGACACAGAGAAATCCACAGAACACCCCACGGCCGGAGAGGCTCTGCAGGAGGCAGTGCGCCGGGCGGCAGACAGATTCGCGGAGGCCGTCGCATACTTCGGCGAAGACGAGAAACTACATGAGGCGAGACTGCCGCCGTGGTTCAACCGCAATGCGGTGATCAATCTCCCCAAGGAGTTGGAGAAATATGTGGAGGGCCCCCTCTCCCTCACGTCCATAAGACGCGAGATATTCGGCAAGACAGACCTCCTAGAACTGGAGCTAGCCATAAACCAGAAGATCCAAAACCTCCAAGAGGCCAAAACCAGCGAAGAATACCGCAAGCTGCTCCGCGTGAGGTTCGAGACGATAGCCTGGCTCTACAACCTACACAGAAGACTTACCTCCGCCCCCTGAAGCCCACCCTCAGCACGAACTCCCTCCCCCTGCCCACGTAATGGTTGAAGCGGCCTCCACAGCTCCTACACACGTAGTGAACGACGTGGTACCCCATCTTCGGCATGTCCCACTCCTTCATCCTCTCCACGTTAGGAGAGCCGCAGTAGGGGCACTTCATATAACTGGTATCATATCTGGTAATTTTATTGATATCGGCTGGAGTAGTTACTTTTAAGGCGTAGAGTTATACATGGAGACCCTCCTGGAACGGGGCATCCCCATTGACTTCATCAACGAGTACTCCGCCGTGGAGAAGGGGCCCGGCCGGCCGCCGCATTGGGAGATGGTGTTTTGGTGGACGCGGAAGCCGCTGGCAAGTGCCAGGGTCGTAGTGGCGGCGCCTCTACCTGAGGCCGCCTACCAGACGACGGAGCAGCTCCTTAACTATTCCGAGAACATGTACAGCGAGGTTCGTTTCCTTTTGGTAACCTAATATGTCCTCTATCAACCACCAAATTGATATTGATGAGATATTAACATGCATCAGAAATGCCATTATTCAAGCTCATACCGAGGAAGATGTTAGGGTTAGAGTATCGAATTGTATCGAGGAGAAGATACTGAGGCCGCTGGGCATAACCCAGGTGGGGAAATACGAGTACATATTGATCTCAGGTGCAAGGGTCGACGCATTGTATGGACATGTTATAATTGAATATAAGGCGCCCGGCAGGCTCTCAAGAGACTCCGATATCCAGAAGGCTAAGGAGCAGGTCATAAGGTATATCATGAGTGAGGCCGGTAGTAAGGAATTGTGGGATAGATACCTAGGCGTCATCATCAGCGACAGGATTGCCTTTGTTAGGTACGATAGGAGCGGTGGCGCGTGGATACTTAGGGGGCCTTATGAGGTTAGGCGCGAGGTCATCATAAAGCTTATTGAAGCCCTGAGGGGACTTAAGAGGAAGAGCCTAAGCGTAAATAACATAGTCGCCGACTTCGGCCCCGATTCGCCAATAGCCAAGAAGACCATTAAACTGATGTATACAAAGCTGGTTAATACTAAAAGTATGAGGACTCTTATATTATTCGAGGACTGGATGAGGCTCTTCAAGCAAGCCACAGGCTATGACCCGAATAAACTTAAGGAGCTTAAGAAATTGGTAGAGGAGTACGGCCTAAGCGAGTCTAACGTCAACTACGATGCGCTCATATTCTCGGTACACACCTACTACGCATTGATCATGAAGCTTCTGGCCGCCGAGGTGGCCTACCTATATGGTAGCGGCAAGTTCTATAGATCGTACGTCGCGGAGCTTGACGACGCGCACGCCAAACGTGGAGTGGAAGGAGTAGCGGCAGTGCTAAAGGAACTGGAAGACGGCGGGATCTTCAAAAAGCTTCTAAATATCGAGAACTTCCTAGAGGGCGACTACTTCTCATGGTACCTAGAGGAGCTCGATAGAGATTTGGCCGACGCCATCGCCGAAATTGCGAGGAGGCTCTCGGATTACGAGATAGCGACGCCACAGCTGGAGCCAGAGTTCGCCAGGGACTTGCTGAAAAGGCTCTATCAAAATCTCATGCCGAGGGATATAAGGCATAGCCTAGGTGAGTACTACACGCCCGACTGGCTCGCTGAGCTGATGCTCGACGAGGTTGGGTTAAGCCTAGAGATCCTAAACAGGATGGGCGAGGGCGACCCGTTAAAGCCTCTCAAGCTCAAGGTCTTGGACCCAGCCTGCGGCTCAGGCACATTCCTAGTGCTATACATCAGTAGGCTCAGAAGATACGCCGAGGAACACTTCCTGGTTGACGCTTTACCGAATTACGTACTTGAGAATGTTGTTGGCTACGACTTAAACCCACTGGCCGTGTTGACGGCAAGGACGAATTACCTACTAGCCATCGCCGACCTACTTGCATATGTTAGGGGGACTGTCGAAATCCCAATCTATCTAGCCGATTCGATAATGATCGAAGAGAGGTATGAGCTTAAAGGCGGCAAAGACGTGTATGTGCTAAGGACCGTAGCCGGCGAATTCAGGATACCCAAGGATATTGCGAGGAATCCCGACCTACTAAGGAAAGTACTGGACGAAGTAAGAACATGCCTAGAGAACATGTGCAGCTCCTCCGATTTCTCTCAAAGGCTTAAACTGTATACCTTAGACCCTGCTGAGGTTGAAATACTACTTGACCTCTACAATAAGCTATTGGACCTCGAGAGACAAGGTAAGGATAAGGTGTGGGTATCAATCCTCAGAAACGCCTTCGCGCCGATACTCAAGGGCAAATTCGACTACGTGGTTGGCAACCCACCCTGGGTAAACTGGGAAAACCTACCCGAACAATACAGGGAAATCAGTAAGGGCCTATGGATAAAGTATGGATTGACAAGGACAATAAGCACCGGCGGATTCAAGAGAGACCTAGCCATGTTATTCCTAGCGAGAAGCTTCGATCGCTACCTAAGGGAAGGCGGTAAACTGGCATTCCTAATAACATTCACTGTATTCAAAACCCAAGCCGGAGCCGGCTTCAGGAGCTTCCTAGCCAAGAACGCAAAAATACACGTCATCCATGACCTGGTAACCCTAATGCCGTTCGAGGGCGCAACAAACAGGACGGGAGCCATTGTTATTGAGAAAGTATGCGACCTAGATAAGATCAATGACGGCAAGTGTAGGGCAATCGCTAAAGCGCAGAATGCAAACATGGGCGGTGTTAAGCACGTGGTATGGGTCGGCAGGCAGGTAGACCCAGACACGCCGCTAGGGGAGGTTCGCGAGACAACGAAGAGTTATGAGCTAGTCATGGTTCCGCTAACGCCCAATGACCCAGCATCGCCGTGGATGCAGGTTACGCCCAATATCGCAAATGCGGTTAGGAAGGTAATAGGCGGGAGTCGATATTACGAGGCACATGCAGGAGTGTACACGAGCCTTAATCAGGTTTATTACGTCAAGGTACTTGGGAGGACCCCTGACGGCATGTTAGTCATAACGAACCCGCCCGAGAGTGGGCAGAAGAAAGAGGTCAAGCAAGTCGAGGCTAAGGTTGAGCCTGACCTCGTTTATCCGTTGATTAGGGGTGAGGATGTGAAGAAATGGTACGTGGAGTTTAAAGATAGATATGTGATAGTACCGCATAACCCACGCACTGGCCAACCATATAGATTAAATGAAATGATTACAAGGTTCTTCAACGCCTTTAGCTATCTTAATGAATATAAAGACGAGCTAAAAAAGAGAAGCATAAAACCATTTCTCTCATTAAGAGATAAGATTAAGAAGGCCAAATCCCAAGCCAATAAGGAGAGGACTGAGGAAGAACTTAATAAGAATTTCTACATACTTGATAACATAGGCGCATATACATTTACGCCTTATAAAGTTGTGTGGAAGAGAATCGCTGGTGCTATTACTGGTAAGGCGGTAAGCTTTGCATGTGCTGTTGTTGAGCCAGTTGATGGAAAGCCTGTGATACCTGATGATGGAACCATATTGGTGGAGGCTAAAACGCCTGATGAGGCGTATTACATTGCCGGCGTTTTAAATTCGATTGTAGCTCGCTCAATCATAGCGTCCTACACGTATGAGTTAAGGCAGGAGACGCACATTGTTGATGTGGTTAGGATACCCAAGTTTAGTCCAAACAATGACTTGCATAGGAGAATTGCTGAGCTTTCTAAGAGGGCTCATGAGTTGGCTAGGTGCGTCTACGCCAGCAATAAGCCTAATTATTGTGCGGACATCAATGCCGAGGATGAACTTAGGAGGGTCGAGGATGAGCTCGATCTGGCTGTCGCTAGGCTGTACGGGATTCCCGAGGGCGAGCTTAAGGAGTTTAGGAGATTGATGGCTATACTTTCGGGCGAGGAGGTCCCTGTTGAGGATGAAGTTGAGGTTCCAAAGGAGCCGGTTGTTAATATACTCAATACCTTGCTTAAACCTAACGTTGAATCCTACATTGAGGTTGATGTGACTAATCCATCAGGTGAAGAAGTAGAGTTCACATATGAGTTTCCTTGGGGTAGGGGCTCCTTTAGGGTTACTGAGGGGAAGTTTAGGATTAATACTCCACCGCTTAAGCCAGGTAAGTATAGGGGTGTCGTTAGGTGGGTTTGGCGCGGTAAGGAGCATAGTAGGGAGGCCGAGGTGGAGGTTTCTGAGCCTGTGGGTCCCAGGAGGCCTAGGACTTTGCTGGACATTTAGGTTGCATGAGTGAGCTTAATAATAAGGTTCAGAGGTGTTTCGGTGATTATGCGGTGGATAAGAGGCTTGCCTACGAGCTTGAATTGACTAAATTGCCGAGGTATGTGGCCGAGTACCTAATCTCGGAGTTCCTATCCAGCGGCGGTGACTGGCAAGGCAAGTTGAGGAGGTTCGTTGAGGAGTATTACCATGGGCCTGAGGAGAAGGAGGTTGTTAAGCACAAGCTCGTAACCGAAGGCTCGGTGAAGGTTATTGATGAGCTGAGGGTTAATGTCGACGTGGCCACCGGCATCCACGTCGGCGTTCTTCAATCGCTTGACATATGGGTTGATGTGCCGGTGGACATCGTTGGGAGGAATAGAGCTATGCTCGTTAACGGGATGTGGGGGTTAATAACGCTGAAGAGGATTAGCCCAATCGAGGTTTGGGATAGGGAGGTTTCAGTTGCAGTAACGGAGTTTAGGCCGTTCCAGGCGCCGGAAACCGACCCAGGCATTATTAGAGAGGCCAGGAGCTGTTTCGCGCTCGACGAGTGGATTAACGTCCTACTAACTACAGTGGGCCTGGATCCAGGCGTGTATAGCCCTAGGCAGAGGTTGCTCTTGTTGTCACGTCTAGTGCCTCTTGTTGAGGGCAATGTTAACATAGTGGAGTTCGGCCCAAGGCAAACCGGTAAGACCTACCTGTATAGAAATGTGAGTAATTACATTAGGATAATATCTGGTGGGACGGTGACTCCAGCGACGCTTTTCTACAACCTGAGGACTCGTGTGCCGGGCGAGTTGGCTGTGAAGGATGTTGTGGTGTTCGACGAGGTTAGTAAGGTTAGGTTTCCTAATCCTGACGAGATTATGGGGAAGCTTAAGGATTTCATGGAGAGCGGACAGTATGAGAGGGGCGATAAGAAGGCTACGTCGGATGCGTCTCTGGTCTTCATGGGCAATGTGGAGGTTGAGAGAGCCAATACAGTTGAGGAGAGTTACCTGCCTGTGGAGGACTTGACATATGTACTCCCTGTGCCGATGAGGGACTCTGCCTTTATCGACAGGGTCCACGGCCTACTGCCTGGGTGGGAGCTGCCCAAGATATCCCAGTCGAAAATACATCTGGCCAAGGGATATGGCGTGGCCTCAGACTACTTTTCAGAGGCCATCCACACGATGAGAAAGGCATCCCTCATGGGCGAGGTCGGTAGGTATGTTGAATTCTCGAGCGAATTCAAGATTAGGGATGAGAAAGCCGTTAAGAGAATAATGAGCGGACTCGTGAAACTCCTATTTCCAAATATGCAGTTTGACAAAAATGAACTTGAATCTGTGGCGAGGCTGGCCCTAGAGTATAGGCAGAGGATCAGGGATTGGCTCCATATACTAAGCCCAGGCGAATACCTAAAAGAGAAGCTAAACATAGAGGTAAAAGGCTAGGTTAACGTGATACATGAGGAGGTTTATTACTTTGGTTTGTTCCATGTTTTTAAATTCCCTGAGAAAGATCTTTCTCAGGGAGGCTTGGGGGAGTGGGGTGAGTATGTCGCACATTATTGGCAGACTGAGCTTTAAATTATTTTTATTCAAAATTGTTAGATATACTAAGTGTAATATAGGGCTAATACGATCATCATAATCCGTAGGGGCCCTCTAGACATATCAGTCCCCCTCGTCTGCGTAGGGCAGCTCCACAACCGCGTACCAAATACCTCGTCGACGCCGCATAGCAGCGCGTCCGTCGGCGGCGCCGTGCATGGAGCGCCGGAGGGGGCTTGGGATGTGGAGGAGGGGGCTCCGCCGGGCCCGCCTCTTTGGGTCAGAGGAGCTGCACCTCTATGGAGATGGGGTCTCCGTCTTCGAGGGCTAGGGCGTCTCTCAGCTTGACGGGCGCGATCACCTCGACGACCTCGGGGCCGTGGTGGGTCCTCTCTATCACCAGGACCGCACAGTCTATGCCGCCTGTCCTGCACC
>WYEI01000033.1 GCA_009903905.1 Pyrobaculum sp.
GGCGGCGCCAGCAGAGGCTTAAACCTTTTTAGCCTAGCCTCAAAAAGATCCAGAAGGCCAGCACCCGAGAGGCCCACCAGCCCAGCCAAATACTGGAAATACACCGCCAAAAAGCCGCTGAGCCACACCACCCACAGCAGAGAAAAGCCGAAGTGCGAACCAGCCGCTATGTTAGACCCCCAGTTCCCCGGATCAATATACGCCACGCTGACCACAGTGGCGGGCCCCACAAGACGCACAGAGAAAAGCCGATTCTCACATAAATCTTTTCCCTAGGCTAAAAAGAGTGCCAACCGTGCATCTTAACAGTGACATAAAAAACATTAACCTTGACAAGCAACTTTTAAAGCGAAAAACAACAATGATGAGAAAAGAACCATAATCGGACGCTCCTCTATATAGACACATAATACCCAAGAAATACAAATAAAGAGAATAATTTGAGCTACCTAATAACTTGTGTGTAAGAAAATCTTTCCGCCTTTATCTAGTTTTCTTCAGTTTTTATGTTTTTCCAGAGTGTTAGTTCGCACCAGCTGGCACAGCAACATCAAGCCGTTTATAAACCACTACGTCGTTAACGCACGATACTTCAACTCTCCTGCTGTCTGTTTACAGAAGATAATTGAAAGAACGCCGTTAAACGGCGGGTGTTAACGGCGCATTAAATCAAGTCCCCCGCATCGGTGAAAACACAGAAATCACCACGGGGGCCACAACCATCTCTATTTTCCTGGGTCCGCTACTTGAAGTACGCCGTCCTCTTCGGCTCAGCCGCCGCGTCCAGCCACGCCGAAGAGCTCGACACAGCCGCGCCCAAGACAGACTTAGAGACCTACTCCTGACCAAGCTGGCCATGCGGCTTGACGTCGATGAGAACTACGTCGACCTCGTAGATATAGGCGAAGACGCGCTCTACCCGCTGGACCTGGAGGCTTTGAGAGGCGTGTCTCTGCATGTGGAGGACGAGACGTTCCACCTCTTCAGTGTCTGCCAGGAGACTCCGGGGAGCTTCGCAAGGCCTAACGGCGCGATGGCTCGCAGAAAGGCGCTGACCGAGTATCTGCTTAAAGTCACCTAGACCAGGAAGTTTCGACCTAAACGACATGGGGCAACTCATTAAGTTCCTCCATGCGTTGCAACAATAAGCCCAACAGCCCAGAGGGCGGTCTCCTTCGGCACGCCCCCTTGGCGGCGTTGGCGAGGAGGGAAGTTCCCACGGCCAGAAATACCCCGACCATGTCCCGGGGTGAGTTCATTTATATACAGTTTTAGTGATTGGTATGGGCGGAGGCTCTGTCCTCATCGCGGCGGCCTGGGGCTACCCGCCCGGCTGGAGGAAGGCTAGGTACAGAGTGGAGCCGCCGCAACACCCGTCGTTCAAAGGCGCGAGGCAGGTGGAGTGCACCTCCTGCTCCAGCACGCTTGCGCTTATCCGTTTCTTTAGAGAGAATGGCTGGGATGTTAAGACTGTGATCTTTGGTGTCGACACTGCGCTTAACCCCGCAGGCTTTGCAGATGGAAAGGAGTTCAGGCGGAGTGTAAAGGAGAGATACATCGAGTGGTTCCGGGGGCTTGTGAAGACCTCCGACTGTTCGTCGGAGTCGGAGCCCGAGGTTATCATCCTTCCGGGCATAGGCCGCCACTGGGGCCGCCAGTATAAAGGCGCCCCCCTGGCCATATTCAACGAGGCGCTGCACGCATTGCTGAAGGCAGGCAAGCCCAGTATCCTCGCGGTTGACCTCACTCACGGGATAAACTTCCAGACTGTGGCGGTTCTCTACGCCGCCGTTGCGGCGGCTGTCATCTGGAAGAAGGAGAGGGATTTACTTATCTTAAACTCGGACCCGTATCCTGCCGGCGTCAGGATGGGGCAGTGCGTCTCCGGCGAGAAGGCCGAGGAGAGCGCTGAGATGCCTGAGCTCTCCATCAATGATGTGTCTGAGTTGCAGAGGGCTGTGAGGAACATAAGGCAGATCGCGGCGCTGAGGAGGTTCCAGATGCCGGAGCTGGAGGATCTCGACTTGACTGGGGAGCTGGGGCAACTGCTTGCCTACATCTGTCTTCTGGCAAACGGCGCCGCTGGTCTTGCCTTCAGAGGCGCTAGGTACGACGACGGAGGCGCCGTAGCCCAGCTACCCAGCGTGGAGGTGAAGCCGCCAGACACCACTCCCATAACTAGAGACGAGGCCGTTGAGTACCCGGCGCCTGACCAGACCTACGCTGTGAAGACTGCGATCAAGTCTGTAGTGTCCGAGCTTGAGAACCTTCGGAGAGATAACCTTGTGGATTTCCTCAACGCCGTGGCCCGCCACTACGAGAAAATCTACTCGCTACAAAACGCCTTAATCTTAAAGCAGACGGCGCAAGAGTTTGGCAGAGTAATTGAACGCGCCAAGAAGTTTGGGCTACGCAACGAACTCACCGCCGCTGAGGTGAAGGCGCTTGTAGAACTCTCCGAAGAGTCTATCAACGAAACAGAATTCCGCAACCGCGTGGAGAGCGCGCAACGAGAGATAGAAGAAGAGCGCGCGAGACTTCGGGACGCGGCGAAACGCGCCGAGGGCAACTTAGATAGGTGGCTCCGCAACCTGTTCGCCCACGGCGGCCTTTCCTACATCCTCATCGACAAGGTGAGACTGGCCGGGGGCAAGATCGTCGAGGTGGTCTACAGGATGGACCTCCTCAAGTCTCTTCTCGACGAGCTGATGAGGCAGTGCGGCTTGTAAAGCCGCTGAGCCCGTGCCCGCTACAAATATAATCTATTTCTCCGTGGAGGGGGCCCTTCAGAGGGCGTTGTGGGACGTCGCGCGGGAGGAGCCGTGGCTCCTCTTGAGCTTCTGGCCATGTGTTTTTATCCGGTGTTGGGATTGGGGCGTGGAGGCCCTATGTCGCCACGGGGAACCTTCTCTGCGCACTTCACCGCTCAGCTGTTATAGATATATAGCCGTGGGTTGTATCTTTTATGGTTGGGGTGTTTCTTGGCGTTACGGTGGGGACTTCTCTTCTTACTAACGCGGCGCGGGACGGCGTGTCGGGGGATAGGTTGGTGGAGTACGCCTTGGCAAACCCCGAGAGGGCCAGCGCGGAGCTGAACACCGTGATGAAGTTCGCCAGGCGGTATCCGGCACTCTTCGGCGACGTCTACGCCGTCTTCTACGCCACCGACACGGAGGAGGGGAGGAAGGCCGGGGCCGCGCTTAGGGAGACCCTCTGCGAGGTGCTTAAGCGGGAGGCTAAGACGGCGGGGTGCTCGGCTGAGCTCAAGGTGGTGCCGGGTCTCGGCGTGGACTTCCACGAGGGTCTCCTCCAGCTGGCGCGGGCTGTGGGTAGCGACGTGAAGAAGGCGAGGAGGGAGGGGAGGCTGACCTACGTAGTGGCGACGGGCGGCTACAAGCCGGAGTCTACCTTCGCCGTGATTGCGGCGTACCTCGCCGGGGCTCACGGCGCCGTCTACATCCACGAGACGTTTAAAGAAGTGGTGGAGCTCCCCATGCTCCCCCTCCAACTCAGAGAGGTTCTGGCCAGATTTGCGAGGGGCGAGGCAGATGAACACGACGTCGCCCGCCACCTCGGCATGGACATCCACCACCTAGAAGGGATCAAACTGCTGAAAAAGACGGCAGAAGGATACACCCTCCACGACCTCCTCACAGCGCTTTTAGAACTCCAGGACCAGTAACCTCCACACGCCAAACACACCACAAAACCAACCCCCATTGCGTGTGGATAAGGTTTTCGCCGTTTCGTCAATCCTTTTGTTTGTCTCGTCTATAATCAACAAGAACACACGAGGGAGCCCGCCACATGCGAGCAATTGAGTTTAGTTTCAATTCTCTATTGTAAATGCTCGCCGTCGTTGAGGACCAAGTCCCACAAGTCCTCTTGTTTCAATTCTCTAGTGGAGATGCGACTTCAAAGGCGCTGTTGCGTACGCCTCCGCCTCAGGCCTCTTCATGTTTCAATTCTCTATTGGAGATGCGGGCTACACGCCGCTCCACGAGGCGTCGGTGTACGGACGCGGTTTCAATTCTCTATTGGAGATGCACGACGTCACTGTGCACAACATCTGTAGCCGCGCAGACATAGTTTCAATTCTCTATTGGAGATGCCCTGAGACGCGAGGAGGTTGAGATATGCCTCGCAACTTGCGACGGGTTTCAATTCTCTATTGGAGATGCGGATATTCTACGAAGAGACCGTAAGCCGCATCATAGACGCCCCTAGGTTTCAATTCTCTATTGGAGATGCATCGCGTTGGGAGGCAAGTCCAAGACCCGCACCCTCCAGAGGATGTTTCAATTCTCTATTGGAGATGCCCATGTGCCAGCCAGGACTGTGAAGAAAGTCATGATGGAGGCGTTTCAATTCTCTATTGGAGATGCCCCCCATCGATGTGCCTGATAGCGCGTGGTACATAGTTGAGAAGTTTCAATTCTCTATTGGAGATGCTCAGCCACCGCGGGGTTGGCCTCCACGCCGAGGCCCTGCGTAAGTTTCAGTTCTCTATTGGAGATGCTTCCGACGGGCAGGTTGGCGTCGTGACGGGCGGGGTTCTGTTTCAATTCTCTATTTGAGATGCGTGGCGGCTCTCTTCGGCGGCGTCGTCGTGGGGTACCTCCTCGCCGTTTCAATTCTCTATTTGAGATGCCCGGCAAGACGGCACTTGCTGAGACGTTCCTGCTACTGTCGGATGGTTTCAATTCTCTATTTGAGATGCATGCGCCACTGGATGGTCTACCACCTCAGCATGATAGCGCTGTTTCAATTCTCTATTTGAGATGCAGAGCCCCTACGGCGTACATTACGCCGCCAAGTACGGTGATTGTTTCAATTCTCTATTTGAGATGCGACCGCGCGCGCTACGCACATTGTCTCAGTCGCGTATTGCGTGTTTCAATTCTCTATTTGAGATGCGACCGCGCGCGCTACGCACATTGTCTCAGTCGCGTATTGCGTGTTTCAATTCTCTATTTGAGATGCACAATATAGAGGAATTGACAACCACGTTTAAGGAATTTGTAAAGTTTCAATTCTCTATTTGAGATGCCCGTGGATATTTGCGTTGCTTATAGTGGCGGCGCTGTGGTATACGTTTCAATTCTCTATCTGAGATGCCGATGTAGACTACGATGTAGATGACTGCGCAAACGGCTGTGAGTTTCAATTCTCTATTTGAGATGCTGTCCACGACGTTTACCATAACGATCAAGGCGAGGCACTCAATAGGTTTCAATTCTCTATTTGAGATGCGCCTTCTTCGAGGCTGACTGGAACATCTACATCGAAGGTACGTCGTGTTTCAATTCTCTATTTGAGATGCATCACCTCCACCTTGTGTAGATCAGCAGTACGACAAGAGTGGTTTCAATTCTCTATTTGAGATGCTGAATCCGACACGGAAGGAATTCAGCCGCTCTGGCAACCAGTTTCAATTCTCTATTTGAGATGCTTCTTCATGAAGTCGTCGTGGTTCACCCTCCTCCTGACGTTTCAATTCTCTATTTGAGATGCGGCCACCACTCCCGTGTTTACGTGGGGCGTAAAATTTAAAAATCGTTTCAATTCTCTATTTGAGATGCCGGGTCTTGTGGAGTTTTGAATGTGTGGGTTTTTAAGTTTTTTGTTTGTGTTTTGGCTCGGTGGCGCTTGGCTGGGTTGTGTGGGTTGCTGTGTCCTGTCTATAGGTAAAGTGTGTGGGGTGTGTAGATGTGTTTATCTGCGTGTTTCTTTGTCTCGGCGTCGGCCTGCGCCGAGAAGTTGTACGACGTTTTATAAACTGGATCTCCGCTTTACAAAATCAACACGGCGAAGGAGTAGAACGATTAGACAAAGATAAAGGGCATTCTGCACGACGATTTATAAACGCTGAAATTTTGATGTGGTTCGGAGGCCGGTGTGTTAGTATTTTTATGGGTGGGGGTTTGGGGGGTGGTGCTTTACTGGGTTCTGCCCGGCGGCTGTGGGGGGTTTGTGGTGCACCGCTTCTCCTTTAGGGAGGTGAACGTTGGCGATGTTCTGGGCGATGTGTTGAGGATCTTTGCTGAATGCGGCGTGTTGCCGATGCTCCACGTAGCTGGCGTGGCGCGGTTCAAGGTGAGGCGCGACTTGTCCCTGGCCCTCGTAGCTGGGATTGCCGGCGTGGAGGAGGCGGTCGTGGTGCTGGGAGAGCCGCGCCTACCTGCCGCGCTTGTGAGGAGAGCCCTGAGCGTGAGGTGCCGCAGGGCTAGGTGCCTGTTTAGGGGTGACCTCTCGTGGCTGGACGTGGCTAGGCTGAGGAACAGATACAACGTGTACTTTGTCGTGGAGGTGGGGGGCAAGAAGATTATTCTGTAGGCTCCTTCGCCTTTTTCCTCAAGTGGAGAAGGTATAGGCCTATCAGGGCGGTGCGGAGCTTTTCTGCAACTTCCTCCCGGGCGCCTTCTTTTATCTTGGCGTAGAGTCTCGGCAGATTGCTGGGGGATATGTCTATGTCTGATAGTTGTCTCACGATCCGTATGGCGGAGTCTCTCGCCCGGTCCTCCCGCCTATTCAACACGTATGTCAGCTCGATGAAGGTTTTTGCAAGTTCTCTCTGCGTCTGTAGGGGCAGGCCTGTGCCGCGGCCGGTGCGGTGGAGCGAGATGGCGCGGTATATCTTAAAAAGGTGGAGGTACACAATCCGGGTTAGTCTGCCCACCTCCTCCTCTTCAAGTAGCTCTGGGTCTGTCTTGTCGTAGAGTTGGCCGAGCGTCTTTGCGTCGAGGGTGATCTCGACGGGCTCCGTGACCAGTACGGCCAGGCTTCTACCTCTGTCGCGTTTCGCGACCCTCAGCCGCCTCTCGGCCTCCGTCCACGCATAATATATGGGGAGATATGGATCATCTATTTTCAGGCCGACTGCGGTGCGGAAGCCCCACCTCTCAGCGTACTCGGCGACTTTCGCTATGTATTTCAACGCAGAGAGATCCCCCGCAAGCGTGAGGTCGTCGCCGCCGGCGTACACCACAAATATGTCGCCGATGCCGTCTCTATGCTTCAGGGCTAAAAGCGCCGGGTATAGCTCGTACGACATGGAGACCGTGGTGGCGAACGTGGCCAGGAGAGAAGGTCTCTCGGAGGCCCGGGCCTTCCTCTTGCCCATCTCGTTTGCATCGGCCTTCAGAAACACCGCATAGCGCCCCACCGCATCCAAGCTCTTTACTTCATCATTTTTAGCTGGCATGTGCTGGTTCGTAAACACAAAGCCGTAGCCCATATCGTCGATTTCACGTATAAACTCCGACGGGTTGTTTACGAGGTAAGCAGACAGACCTCTGCCGAGCCCCGCGACCATCCGTACGGCGCTATCTGCACCGCACAGAGGGCCGCCTATTACATAAACCACATGACCCAAGAAGGTAAACCTAGCGGCGTGGCAGTTATTAGGTCTGTCTCTGTCAGGGGAGGGCGCAATCCCCTCGGCTATCGCCAAAACCTTCAAATCCCTAGCCGCTTTACCGGCATTAAACTCGCGACTACACATGCCGCAGAGCTCCGCATCAAGTAGCTCCTCCCGTATGGGCTTCGCCGGTCTTCCGCAGAACTTACATACATCGCTGTGGAAGCTGTACTGCGCGTGTTGCGACTTTGCGTTAGGCGTCTCATCCGCCCTCGCGGCGTAGTCCACGTAGCGCATCTTCCTCTCCGCTATTTTCTTCTCAAGCTGACCTACCAGGTCCCTGAAGCCCTTCTTCTCCGACGCGGCTGGCGGCTCTGCTTCTGGCTGTCCTACCGGCTCTCCGGAGGTTCTGAGGTCCTTAAGGCTGTAGGGGCCTACGCTGGCGGCGTAGAGCGTGAGGACGCCTTCAGTGTCTTCTACCACTCTGCGTTCCAGCTCTTGTAGCAACTCCTCCAGACCCTCTACGTATGGCAGTATGAGGAGGACCTCCCCTCCTGTGTCTAGCAACACGTTTGCCCACGTCGCCACGTCGTTGCTGTTCAGCTTCTTGTTGATTTGCTTAATCAGCCACCGTGCGGCAACTCTCTGGAGGAGGTTTATCATGAGCGACCGGCCGCGCAGTATGGCCATGGCGCCTTTGGTCATCCCAGCCCGCTTCATGTACTCCTGAATCCTGCCTACGTCAAGCCCCACCAGCACGAATCTGCCGCCTGTGGAGGCCAGGGCGGCCGCGAATATGGAGTGGGCGTAGAGCGAGGTGTCGGGCACCTTCACGCCGTATACGGCGGCCGGCACAAAGGTGGCCACGCTCCTCAAAACGTAGACAAGCGTCTCCACCAGCTGTGGGTAGCTCATCTTCCTTTCCTTCAGCTTCTCGGCCAAGTCGAGAAGCCTCTTGTAGCTATCCTCGTAGCATCTACACACCTCCTCCCGAGTCGGGAGGCTCTCCCTCGGCGTCAGCCGTTCGGCCTCCTCCAGCCTGTCCGGAAGCGGGCAGGGAGGGACATAAAACACCTTGTCCTCCACGTATATGGCCAGCGGTATGTCCTCCTCCCGCCTGCCGGCAATAGCCAGCCCCTGCCCAGACTCGTCGTCTCCCTGTATCCGCTCATACGCCGCGGCGCGGTCGTAGGGGGCTATGCCGAAATCCCCCTCGTGGTGCCGCGCCACAAATTCCTTTACACGCTCAACGTTAACGCCGGCCGCCCTCAACGCGCTCTCTATACGTTCAATGAAGCTGAAACTCTCCTCGGTATGGCGCCTAGCCGTCTCGCCTCTGCAGAGCTTAGCCCGCCTAATCAGCTTCCCTACGTCGTGCAACAATGCGGCAACGACGTACTCTCTGTACTCCTTACTACCACTCATAACAGGCCCACCCCACTGGCTTTCCATCTGCCATTTTGACAGTTATGTCGTCCCATATCCGGCCGATCCTGTGCGACATGTAGCTCTCCAGCCTCTTGAACAGATAGGGCCGCATCTTCTCTATCAGAGAGAGGACTGTCTTCCACCGCCTCCCCGCTCCGAAGCCCAGCCTCACGGCGTTGCACTGAGGCACATAAAGGTCCCGTCTCCGCTCGAACGCGGCTAGCTCCTCCGAGAAGAGGCGAAGGGCGTCCTTGAGGACCTGCTCTGTGAGGACTACGTTGGATCCGCCGACCTGCCTGGGCCTGGGCCAGACCACAACCTCGTACTCCAGCTCAGAGCCCGGCGCCAGCCCCGCCGCGTAGAAAGTCGCAATGACGCTCGTCCGCTTATACACGTCGACCTTGTATACGCAGAATTCTGCCTTGGCCCCCTTCTCTCTGACCGCCACTAAGTTGAAGATGTCCCACCGCCTCCCGCCCTCCAGCTCCCGTCTGAAGACCAGCGCCTCGCCCGCAGATCCCACGGCTTTGGGATGGACCCCTCTATTCAACGCATTGGCCACGGTATCTAGAAAATCATTAGCCAGCTTGTGGTTCTGCGTGAGGGCTAGCCAGAGGTAGGCTGTCCTCAATAGGCCCTTGATCGTCGAGGCCGGCGGGACGACGCCGATCGTCACCTCAGTCTTGTCCTGGATTTGCGGAGAGGGGAAACTTCGATATGCGTACTGGGCCGGATTCGACGACGCTAGTTTAACAAGTTCCTCGAGACTGGCCCCCGTGGTGGCTGTAGCCATGAGCTTAGGCGAGGTTATGTCAACAAGGTAGAGCCGCCCCTCTTTATAGAAGGCGTCTAGCCCCACGACGGCCGAGCCGCCCCCCAGGACGAAGAGTGGCGTGTCGACTTTGAGCCTCAAGAGAGCCATATCCACAGCGGGTCCAGCCTCTTGATGCATTCCGCGTCGGTTCGCTGAATGGTCTCGAGGTCGAAGTCTCCTCTGATCATGCCGCCGTCGAGGAGCACCGAGACGGGCCCGATGACGCCCCTAGTGCAGCGCCAGCTCCTTACCTCCCAGGCGCCCACCGCCTCCGCGTATCCATGCGGCCGTGCCGCGCCTAGCACCACTGCCCAGTCGCCGCCATCTGGAAGTTCCACCTCGCCGCGGGCCACCACTTTGAACTTGCCCAAGCCCCAGCTCCTCTTGCCGCCGAGCCCCAGCTCCCCCAGGAGCTCGAACGCCTCTGCGCCGCCCCCCTCGAAGTAGACGACGTAGGGCACCCTCGGGCTGAAGGCGGCCACGCGGAAGGTATCGGCCATGTTGGTGTTCCGCGAGAGCCTGTTGTGGGCACGCACCACCCGCTCGCCGTGGAAGCCGGAGCGCCACGATGCCGCGACACCGCCGCACTCCAAGACTAACCCCTCCTCCTCGGCATCCCGCACTCTGAGTTCCCCCCTCCTGAGGCACTCCAGAGGCACGAAACGCACCCCCTTCACGTCCTTCCTTTTGTCCTCCTTGACTTGGGTCTCGACACGTTTCACCTTCTTGGCGCCAGACACGGCGAGACTCCAGAGGGCGGGCATGGGCGCGGAGAGCAGATACCTCTCGGAGCCCAGGGCGACGTCGGCCCCTCCCCCCTCTGCGGGCAACAAGGGATACGCCGAGGAGACGCGCGCCGGCGCGTCCCCAACGCCCATATGTCTCAGCCACTCGAGGGCCGAGTACACAGTGTCGGAGGGCACGTAGTCCAGCGCATCCATCAGCGAGTACCTCCCCACGTGGAAGGGAGACTCGAACTGTACTACGACATAGCTAAGCCTCATGACTTGCAGAGCCCCTTAAGCCCATTCCACAGATCCCAGTTCTGCACATTGGTGATGAACTTGGCTAGGTCGTCGCCTTCCACCGCCGGCGGCGCCACGCCCTTGGCCCTCGGCGCGATCGGCTTGAACTCGGCCTTCAGCATCTTGAACTTGACCTGGCCGTAGCCCCTCGTGCCGGAGGCGCCTAGATACGTCTCTTCCACCAATTCAAGGCCTTTCAATAACGTCTGTATATAGAACTTTGCCGGAGGAGAATCGCCTATTATGTCCCTATACGCGGAAAGCAATTGATTGCACTCCTCCCGTATACATATATCTAGGTCAAATATAAGGAAGGCAATACTTCCGTCGAACTCAACGCCTGGCTTTAGTCTCAAGACGTTGCGGGGATCCGCCGTGCTCGTCACGCGGTCTATCCTATTTTCCCATTTCTCTTCAACAAAATCGCCGAGCGTAATATCGCTACAGCCCTTCTCTTCGCATAGACCCTTTATATATTCTACCGAAGGAAACAGATCTCTAAATATAGCGCGGCTGGGGGCCCAGCATTTGAAGAGATTCTGCAATCCCTTCTTCTTTAATCTTTCTTCATCTATTGCAGGTGTACCGAATATGTTATCAATAGGACAGTAGGGGTCCTCATGTACCACATCGTCCTTCACTACCCGCATATGGAGATAAATTTTGTTATCGGTAGTATAGAGAGGTAAATTGTAGGCGATCTCGAGCAACGACCGAGTCTTACCCTTAAGAGAGCTGGCGGGTATATAGGGCACCTCGATCGTACGCGTTACGTTTTGTACCGTGTAGGCTCTGCTGATCGTCATTGGCACGACATCAGCCGCGCCTAAGATCTCCTTGGCTCTGCCGGACCTTATCAGAAGGCCGTAGGTCTCCAGCTTGAATCGAATATCTACAATGCCCACCAGCTCCAGCTGGGTTGAACCCAAGGACATGGCGGCGCTCATTACTTGTTCTTAGCTATCTTGTACGCCAACACCGCGTTGAGCGCCAGCTCAAGCGCCTCTGCCGCCTTCCGGGCATCATCAAACTTATTCTCTTTGAGGTAGCTCCGCACTTCTGCCAAAGCACCCTTTAAACTGTCGGCTATATCCTTTTCAAGAACGACTCTATTTTTCTGGTACTCTATGGTAATGTCTATTTTTGTTAGTTCAAGTAAGATTTTGTTTTTGACGCCATCGTCAATGTTCTTACCTCGCCGAATAGGTTCCAGTGTCCTTATGATCATTTCATATATCTTTCTGAAATTAGACCTAGACTGGCTTGTTCTGTATTCCATGGCCGCATTCAGCGCCTCGTCGTATTTGCCCTCTTTAAACAAACGATATATATTTAGTAAAGCGTTGCTAGTCTTTTTCTGTTCGTTCGTCTCCTCCTTGCTCTCGTACCTTTTAGGAGGGCCTCCGGCCCTCACCTGTGATCTGGGCCCACCTCGATAGCCCATTAACTATCAAGATGAGAAGATATTTATACTTTATAACCTCTACATTAGAAAATGTAATTGTTTAAAAGCATCGTGGCGGATCTTCGGGGAGTCATTGCCCCAGGTCGTCCCTCAACTCCGCATGAGCCTTATACAGCTCATGGAGCCGCTTGGTCCTTTGACGCGCCCTTGCCTGCTCGGCCGCGAGTCTAGCCACTTCCGCTGTAGCCTCCACCTGCCTCGTGTGTTTAGAGAAAGCCGTAAGGCCTTCTGGAGACCCAGGTCGTCTCCCAGCGTCGCGCCGCTGATAAAGCCACTGCACTGGGTGCTGTGTGTTGTAGAAGATGGCCGTGGAGGGCTTCCCGATCCCCGATCGGCGACCTATCTAAAGATTTTATATAAACAAGGTAATATCTAGAGATATCGGCTACAGAAAGACCGCTTCGCATCTATAAGAACACTACACGCCATGTCGTCTCGGCAACGCTGTGGTTGCGGTAGCCGCGGTTGTAGCCATGGCGCTGGCCGCCGTCGTTCCGTTGCGGCTTGACGGCTACGATGTTGCCATGGAGGATCCGCTGTCTTCCGAGCAACCGCGGTCTCTCATGTATAAAGTTGCGTCGCCTCCGCAGGTGGTTGAGACCTTTGAGCGGCTTGGGGGAATTCGGCCGGTAGATAGCTATGCCGAACGTCTGCCGTGGTGCGGAGCTGGCGAGCAAAGCCGCCCCATTAGCCTTTCGACGAGTTTCATGACGGCCGGGCTCTTATGCAAGCCCTCTGTAGGCGGCTAGAGGCGGTGTTGCGCGGTTTGCTCCGGGCGTCCACGGTAGGCGGCGTCGCGGGGCTTGGCGATATCACTTTGCCGAGTTCTCCGGGGGGCTCGCGCCGCCGCTGACCTCTACGGGCGTCGAGTATGGCGCGCGTCGGTATGTCGGCGGCCTCGGCGGGTCTAGACGGTTGTTCGTGCCTCGCCTTGGCCCGGCGTCTGCGAAAGCAGCCACCTCCACAGAGGGATGGCCTCGACCCTTACCCCTCGGATCTCGAGGACGTCCTCTAGGTCCCAGGTGATGAGTAGGGGTCTTCTGCCCGTAGTCTCTACGGCCTCGGCGAGGGATTTTAGCTCTCTGCGGTCTATCTCGTCGATGGCTGAGGCGTATGTGACCTGCACAGCCTCGGTGTCTGTCACGAAGTCCACCTCGCCTCTGCCCTTGAAGTATCTGGGCGCCTCGCCGCGGCGGAGTAGCTCAAGGGCCACCGCCGTCTCCATCTTCCTGCCCATCTGGCCCCGCGGGATGTAGGCAGGGTCTATGGGGTATATCTTCTTGGGCTGGAGGAGGGAGGTCTTGCCGAAGCCCCACTTGGGGAGCGCCACGATGTAGTAGGCCTCCTCAAGGTATTTCAGGTAGTTGGCGAGAGTTTTCTTGCTCTTGTCAAACCCCGCGGCCTTCATCCTCCTATGAGCCGCGGATATGGAGAAGACCCCTGCGAAGGAGGCCTCAGCCATCGATATGAACAGCTCGAGGGAGGCGGCGTCTCTCACCCTGTGTCTCTCCACGACGTCGCGGTAGGCCACCGCGTCTCTGTAGGACTTGAGCAAAGCGGGGGCCAGATCCGGGTGTAGAACCGCCTCCGGGTATCCCCCCACCTCTAGATACTCCCTCAACGCGGCCAGGAGGCGCCCCCGGGAGGCCGGCGTCGCCGGGGACGGCGGCCCGAGCCCCCTGGCCTTTAGGAACTCGCGGAAGGAGAAGGGGAGGAGCACATGCGATAGATAGCGGCCGCGGAGCTCGGTGGGCACCTCGCGGAGGGTCAGCCTAGAGGAGGAGCCGGCGACCACTACGGCGTATCTTCTGTCGAGAAGAGTCCTGACCCACCTCCCCCAGTGGGGTATGTTCTGCACCTCATCTAACAACAAAACCGGCGGATTGCCGGCCTCCGCCAGCACCTTCAGGAAGGCGCCGAAGTGGCGAGGCGAAAGGCCTGCCAGCCTCACGTCTTCGAAATTTATATAGATGGCTCTCGCACTCCCAATCCTCACCGCTGTTTGGTAGAGCAGATACGTCTTGCCCGCCCTCCTGGGCCCCACAACCGCGGCCGCAAGCCCCTCCACAGGCTCAACCGAGAGCTCCCTCTCGACAATCGCGGGAGGCCGCCACTCCAGCCACTCGGCGACTAGCTCTCTAAACACATGTTCCACGTAGGAAACAAAAACCCAATAAAAATGTTTCCTATAAGAAACACTACTCCCCAGCCGCATCGAAGGGCTGAGACCCTAACCGGCGAGAGGTCTCACGACACGGAGATGCCAGGCGGCTGACGATGATCGAGGTCCGGCAGGTGATAGAGGCGCCGTGTGTCTCAGGTGGCTAGACGCCGTGTAGTAGCGGCCTCGGAGAGAATTGGCGTACAGCTTGGCGTAGGCAAGACAGTGCGGCACATGTACCGCGCCAAGTATATAGGCTACGTCGACGATGTGGAGATGCTCTTCTGGGCTAGGCTTGCAAGAAAGCTGGATAGGGCCGTGGTTAGGCTGGGCGGCGAGGGAAGGCTCGCCGCTGTAGAGACAAAGGAGGCAGGCGCGCTCCCCGCCGGGTCGCAGAGGGGCCTATACGCGATTGTCTTCCAGCCGATCTTGATGTACATCGACAAGCCGGTGGCCATGTTGGAGGAAGTGGCTGGGCTTGAGTGCGTGGAGGAGGTCTACGGCGTATTTGAGGGAGACGTATTTAAGGTGAGGGTGGTGGACTTCGGCCTTGGGTTCTGCGAGGTCTGCAGACGCAGGCGGCCTATGCTCAAGGCGCTTCCCCAAGGCACTGTCCTGCGGCTGAAGAGCACGTGCAGAGACGTAGCCGCGATCGGCATACTCTCCGAAATCGGCTTCGGCTCGCTATACAAGGTTTAAAAGCCGGAGTATTGTATAACTGTGCTCTTGACCCTTGTAAACATAGGTCCCTTGAAAGAGGCGCGGGTCGAGCTGGGGAGGGGGTTCACAGCGTTTTACGGGCCTAACGCCTCGGGGAAGACCACCGTGGCTAGGGCGTTGAGGCTCCTTGCGTTGATGAACATGGGCGCTGCGAACGCGGGGGAGTTGATGGAGCTTATAAACCGCGTGAAGAGGGAGGGCAAGATCGTGTACGAGGATGGCGGTTCTGTGCTTGAGATAAGTTGCGCCTTAGAAGAGCGGGGCGCTTGGCTGAAATTCGGGGGCGTGCTTGGCGGGGAGCGACGCGTCTACGCCAACGACCGCTTGGAAAGCATAGACAGGCCTAGGATTGCCATGTTCTGGATACTGCACGACTCCGTCACGCTGTACGGAATTAAGGCTCAGGTGGGGCGGCCCTACGAGCTGGCGGATCTCCTCGCTCCCTCGGTCCTCCGCGGCCTTGTGGGCGAGGGAAAGGCGCTGGGGGAGTTCTTGGACTTCTACGAGGAGTTCCTCGCAAAGGTGAACGAATACCTTGAAGCCTTCTCTGGCCACGCGTTGGTGTACAGAGATGGGCTGTACTTCAGACGTAGCATTCACCTATTCCACCCTAACCAGACAGCCAAAGGGGTGAGGCGCATGGCCCTTATAATCGCCGCGACTCTCCTGGCCGAGGCTGTATCAGAAGGAGCCACCCCGGTTGTCTACGTGGAAGAATTCGAGTCGCTACACGTGGACTACTTAGAGTTATTGATCGAGTTCCTGCGCCGGAGATCTGCGGCAGTTGTGGCGGAAACCCACAGCGGCTTCGTCCTAAGGAGGGTATATGAGACCAAGAGCAAGAGAGATGTGCGGTATTACATTTTCAAAGATGGCGCAGTCTACACCGAAATAGACCCAAAACTTTTCATAAGAGAAATAGCCGCCATGGTCGGAGTTGATATGCTATGAGGTGTTGCTTTTCGCAGATATGCTCTACAGCACTAAACGCCGCGGCTACACACACATGTAGCCCTGGTCGTGTTGTGTGTGATGAATGTGGGACTCTCTGTGACGGCGGAGAATTGCGTTTCCTTAAAGATAGTGAGTTTATTAAACACCTAGAAAGACTTGGCATTGACGAGTCAAATGGTCTTGCATTTCTCTGCTATATGGATTTTTCAAATACTAATAGTGATTGTGCAAATTATATGTGTAAGCAAACTATGTGTCAAAATATGCAGGGCGTACCTGATATGTGTATGTTAATAGTTTCTGAAAATAAGGCTGTATTTGCCTCAATTGAGTGTAAGTGTAGTATGGTTCAACGTGGAAGAAAGACAGAACTAGCTACGGTTACTCTGATAGAAGATGTCCGCGCAAAGGTCAGCAGACTTTGCCAACAGCCAAGCTTTGTCCTACTCCTTCTTAATCGTAAACTATATGGCCGCGTAAAATCAATGAAAAATGAATTCATAAACAATAATATTTATCCATTTACCTGTTAGAACATGCTTCTCGTTGAGACCTCTCTCCCAATAGAAGCCGCTGTAGAAGCGCTGAGGGAGATATGTGACGAATTTGAAAAAACGTCAGTAAAGCTGAAATGCAGAATCGGTGGGCTGAGGCTCCTAGGCTTTGTAAGCCGCTGGGGTCCTACAACCATGCTTCAACTCTTTCCTGAGGAGGCCATCTCCGAGGGGGCGTATTTTATAGATGTAGCTAAGGACTATCTAGAGAAAAGAGGCGGGGAGGCGGAGTCTTCGTTGCGGCTTCTTGCAGAGCGCCTAGACGCGTCTTTCGCGGCTGTGGCACTGTATCCACTGTCGTTTTTCGCCGGAGAGTTTGAGGGAACCCTACAAGAGCGGATGCTGGAGGACCCCTGCGAGGCGTTGCCCGTGTTGCTCAAACGTGACGTCCCCTCTATGCTCGCCTATGTGCTCCTCAGCCTCCTCCACGCCAGAGAGAGTGCTGAGGAGCTCGTGAAGCTCCTAGACCTCGACTACGAGCAGCTCAGAGGGTTCCAGACGCAGGTCAAATGTATAGAGGAGCGATCCGGCTGTGCGGCGGCTACAGATGCGCAACTTGCGGAGGAGCTCACAAACACGTGCAATGGACGAATAAAAGTCATAACCTAGACCCGCAACTAAACAACGTCTAGCCACACTGTGCAGAGACAGCCCCAGACGGGAGACACGTACAGAGTATGCTTTGCGTCCCTTATCGGGGCCGAAACATAGAGAGGGTTCCGGGGGCGAGCCACAGCTTAGGCAGGTGGTCCGTGGGCCTCGGCGAGGCATGCCGCAATCACGGCGTATAAAAGAAGGCGGTCGTGGAGTGTTTCCCGGCCCCGCTGGCGCTTGTTTAAAGATTTATGTATGGTAAGTATTATACTTGTGAAACCTGAATTTGTAGACAGGGGGCGGGAGCTGGCGTGGCTGGAGGAGCGGTTCCGGTCTGGCGGCGCCGAGCTGTTGGTGATATACGGCAGGCGCAGGGTGGGGAAGACCGAACTGCTGAAGAGATTCCTTAGGTCTAAGCGATGCATCTACTTCCTCGCCTCTAGGACCAGCCTCCAGGACAACGTCGAATCGCTGAAGAAGAAGATCGCGGAGTTTACAGGCAAGCGGCTCTACGAAAGGCTCCAGGTGAGGGGGCTTGGGGAGCTTCTGACCTACCTGGCGGAGGAGGTGGAGAGGCCGTGTCTCGTAATAGACGAGTTCGGCTACCTGGTGGAGCTAGACCGCGGGGTGCTCTCCGACCTCCAGGCCGCGTGGGACGAGGCCCTGTCGCGGAGGAGCTTCTTCCTAGTGCTCTGCGGCTCCAGCGTCTCCATGTTTGAGACGGAGGTGTTGGGCTACAGGTCGCCGCTGTACGGCAGGCGGACGGGGAGCTGGAGGGTAGAGCCCCTAAGCTTCAGAGACGCCAGATCTTTTATCCCGCGCTACGGCTTTGAAGACGCCGTCCGCGTCTGGGCCGCGGCGGGCGGCGTCCCCATGTACCTAAAGCTGTTTGACGACGGGCTGGAGTTCGAGGAAAACTTAAAGAGGGCTGTGTTTACGAAGGGGGCCGTCCTCTACGACGAGGGCTACTTCCTCCTGAGAGAGGAGCTGAGAGAGCCCTCGACCTACCTAGCCCTGTTGAAGCACCTGGCGGCTGGGTACAACACAATCGGCAAGCTGGCCTCTGCCGTGGGCGCCGACAAGGCGAATCTAACTAAATACCTGGCTGTTCTGCAGAGCCTCGGCCTCGTCAAACACGTAGTTCCCTACGGCCAGAGACGCAAAGGCATCTACGCGGTGGCAGATAACTACATGTGGTTCTGGCTTAAGTTCGTCCTCCCCAACCAGTCGGAGCTGGAGCTGGGGGACGTAGACGAGGTGCTCCGCAGGATAAGGCCTGAGCTTGAGCAACACATGGGCCTCGTGTTTGAGGAGCTGGTGAGACAGCTCATCGCAAGCCGGGCGATACCCCTGCCCTTCAAACCCACATACGTGGGGCAGTGGTGGAAAGGCGGAGCCCAAATCGACGTGGTTGCGCTAGACCAACACAACGCCCTCTTCGCAGAGGTTAAGTGGGGGAGAGCCACAAGCCAAGACTTGACAAAGCTAATAGAAAACTCGCAGAGGGTAGACGTAGGCGGCAGAAAGCGCCACTACCTAGTGGTGGCAAGAGAAGGAAGCGGCGTAGACTGGCTAATAGACTTTGAAGAACTTGACAAACTGACGAAACCCAGCGGCTGACGACGAGAAGCCGCGGCCCCACCCCAGCCACAACGCCCAGTGGCATCCGGCTAGCTGAACCGCAAGGGGCTCGGCGGACGCGGCGACGCCCATGGAGGCACTTAAAGCCGCGTTGATGAACGACCAACTCAAACAGTCGCCGGAGGCGAATTGCCCACGGCCGACGACGTCGTAGATGCGTTACTCCGCCCAGCCTGCCCCTTCCGTCTTCTACCTTTCGCGTTTCTCCGCGTTAGGCGGGCTGAGCAATCGGCGGCCCAGGTCAGCCGAGGGGCCGGGCAGAAGGCGACTTTCTCGCGGCGAGGTGAGGACTACGACGCTCCTGGCCCTCCCCCAACCGCCTCAAGAAGGTGGCCGTTCCGCCCTTTAAGATGCGAGGAAGGGCACCTTCCCTCCGGAGGGCTTGGCTCTGCAGAGCGGCGGCTAGGTTTATAAACGTGCCCACGGGAACCTGGTTGTGGACTTGTCAAAAGCCCCGCGGGCATCCGCGTAGCGGTAAACAGAAAACTGAACCCTTCAAGATTTTAGAGGCGAGAAAAGACCCCGGCGTAAGACGGAGGAAGCAGAGGTGTGGGCTGGTGGACCGGCTACGATCGCGACGTTGCCCGACCTTTAGTCACCGTCACGGCGACGCCTGCGGCGAATGCCAGGAGAAACGCCGGCAAGGCCCACGGGTTTGGCGACGGCCCTATATCTATGCCGGCGGTGCCGGGCACCGTTACGGTTATGGTCCTGTCCTCGCCTGGGGCGAGGCGGACGCGTGTGGCGCCCCATCTGCCGAGTGCTATTACGTCGACGTCATACACACCAGCGAGGACCTCCACGTCCTTAGGCGGCTTCGTGAAGTTCAGCCGCGACGGACCCCCCAGCCTTACCTCGGTGACGTAGATGTCGATGGGCTTCCCATAGTCGTCCACGGCGGCTACGCTGAGTTTGGCGGTCGGCACCTTCACGAAAACTACCGCGTCTGCCACGGTGACGTTCGTGGCGTAGGTGAAAAACGGCGCCGACACGCGGTAGCTACGCCCCGGCGTAAGCCAAGCCCTCACCTACGCCGCGCCCAACCCCCATGACCTCCACAACTCAATCCCGCCCCAAACCCGTCCAACACAGCCACAGTTACGTTAAGAGGCGCCCCGGACCCCGCGGAACCAGCCGCCGCAAGCCCCACGGCAAAAACCAAAACCACAAGCAACAACCTATACATAACAAAACTTGACTTAGTGGTTTATGAATTTTACGCGTCGACATATAATACAAGCCGGGTATCTCACTCTTCTTCGAATACGTCTCAGGCGTTGAATTTAGTTGTGGCGCTAGTTATATTGGCTCAGCCACCAGTTTTATAACTGGCGCCTTGGGGTTTACCAACAACGCCTCTTTGCCCGGCGGTAGTTCCACCTCCCCCTTGCCTCTTATGTCTTGTCCGTCTATATACGTGCCGTTGATAGAGCCGTCGTCCCGCACATAGAGTTTGCCGTTTCTCACAACGAACCTCACGTGGACGCGGGATATTGTGTCAGGATCCCTCCAGGCGTAGCTGTAAAGCTCATAGCGGCCGAGCACCACCTCAGGTCCGCCCTCAACTACCTCGGCAACCTTCCCCCTAGACCCGTCTTGCTTCACTGCGTAGATAACGTAGCGAGACGCCGCCAGTCTAGGTTGTGACGTAGGCTGTTGAGGAGTTGCCTGCGGTTGCTGTTGCGGCTGAGAAGGCGGCGGAACTACGGAGCCGCAATTTGGACAATAGGGATTATGGGGATCGTAGTCAAATTCATAGTTGCAGTAGGGACATTTAACCTTAACCACGATACTCGCCTTTATAATTCTTAATAAATTTTTGGTGCCGGAAGTATTTAAATATAATATATATGAAGACCATCATGCAGACCCCATTCAAATTAGAGGCGCATCTTAACCGAGATAATTTGCCGGCGGATAGGGAGGTAGAGGTTTTCCTCATGGTTAGGGCTCAGCCCACCAAGGAGGTCGCCACGGCCGTGCAGACCCACCGGAGGAAGGTGCACATGGCATTTGTCATTGATGCGTCGGGTTCTATGTGCGGCGAGAAGCTTGAGACAGCTAAGGAGGCTATCCTCAGAAGGTATAGGGGCGATCTTGAGGAGGGGGACATGCTGTCGCTGATAACCTTTTCGCACCATGCGCAGACTGTTATAGCCGCGGCCGCAAAGGGGGAAGGGGAAGACGTGGAGGCTAAGGTTAAGTCGGCGCGGTGCGGTGGCTTGACTAACCTATATGAGGGCATCGAGAAGGCGGTCGATCTCCTTTCTAAGACGCCGCCGGGCTACCTGAGGGTGATGGTTATAGCCACAGACGGTATACCCACTACGGGCATTACAGACCCCGACAAGATTGTGGGACTTGTAAAAAAGGCACGGGAGGAGCACAATATAGTCACCTTCGTCTATGGCATCGGCGACGACTACGACCTAAAGCTGTGCGACAATATGGCGAAAGCGGGAGGAGGGGCTATGAAACACGCTAGCAAGCCCAGCGAGCTTGAGGGCTTGACGCAGGTGCTAGCCTCCATGATAAAAAGCACAGTGACGCCGAAGCTTATGCTGGACCTAATCCCAGAAGCCGACGTGGCAATCCTTGAGGCAACTATGCTGGCGCCAAGAGCCATGGCGCTCGACCCGAGGAGCAAGCCGTGGGATGTGGGCATGGTTGCGGCAAACGACATCATACTCGCCACCTTCAAGCTGAAGATCGGGCCCAGGCCGGAGGGCCGCCAGAAGATAGCTACAGTTGCGCTCGGCGCCATGACGGAGGATGTGGAGGTCCAGTTCGCCAAAGAGGCTCCTTTCGCCGAGGCGCACCCGGAGGCCCGCATCTACCACATGGCGGGCGTTAGAGTGGTGAACATCGTCGAGAAGTTGAAAAACGGCGTGAACCCTGCAGACGACTATAGGCTACTCGATTCCCTGCTCGGCACCCCAGAGGCCCGCGACCTCTTGACAAGAGATCCGTACTTCGCGAGACTTGTCAACGTGACGCAGAAGACCAAGGTTGAGGACGCCAGGACGAGAGTAGACAGACTCACAAACGCCATGAAGTAATGGCCGACCCCTGGCTGGGCAGAACAGTCTTAGGCAGATACAAGTTAAGGAAGAAGCTGGGGGAGGGCGGCATGAGCGTGGCCTACCTAGCTGACGGAGGAGGTCACTATGTCGTCGTTAAGCTCCCCAACGTGGGGGGACCTAACCCCATCGATATCTGCGTTGATAAGCTGAGGGTAGAGGGTGAGGTCCTGGAGCGCATATGGAGACAGTACGGCGGTCATCCGAACATTGTCAAGTTTATCGATCGGGGCGACGAGGGGCAGTATCCAGTGGTTGTGGAGGAGTATGTGCAGGGGCAGACCTTGGCTGAGTACGCCGCGGGCAAGGGCGGGCTTGACCCCGACGAGGCTTTCGAGATAGGCAAGAGGCTGGCAGATGTGCTCCGGTTTCTCCACAGCCACGGCATAATCCACAGAGACTTTGCCGCAGACAACGTCGTGGTGAGAGGCGTCGATCCCGTCCTGATAGACTTCGGGACAGCCAAGGATGGATATGCTCAGTTGAAGCCAGGTACTAGGGTAGGAAAGCGGTGCGTGTCGCCGCCGGAGCAGGCAATGAAGGGCTACGCCTACTTTTCCTCAGACGTCTATATGTGGGCATCGATGCTTATGGGGGCTATGAAGCCGCGGAGAGGCAGATTTGTGGACATAATAAGTAATTTCTGTAGGTATATATCCCCGAGCGGCGCGCTTATAGCCGAACCATGCGACTTGGTGGAATGCGGCTCTTACGTCGGTTGTCTGAATGACATCCTAAAAATGGCTCTCGAGATAGACCCCACGAAGAGGATTAAAGACGGTGTAGAATTGTACGACAGCCTTACGCGCTGTTCTCCGCCACCTCCTCCATGCGAAACCTACCTCCTTATAAACGGGCGGAGGGTCTGCCTAGACCCCAGCAAGGCTTACATCATAGGTAGCGAGACGGCTAGCGAGCCTGACATCAAAATTCCAGAGCCTGAACTACGGCGAAGCGGCAAGACGTACATCAGCCGCCGCCATGCTAGGATTTGGTACGACAGATCGCGGGGAAGGTGGCTTATCCAAGACCTTGGAAGCGTAAACGGGACGAAGATAATCAGGAGCGGGCAGGAGATTGTCATATATTTCGGTTGCCGAGATCGATGCCCTGGCCAGCCGAGCCAACCCTATGAGCTCGTAACCGGAGATCAGATAGTGCTAGCCTTCAGCAAGAGCACAGGCGCGCCCTACGTCGTGGCAGAGTTCTATGAGCAATAACATTCAAGCCTCTAGGTATAGGATTTCCGCTACCAGCGACGCGGGGGGCAGAGACCACAACGAAGACAGCTACCTAGTCTTAAGAGGGTATATAAACGATTTCGAGATCATTATCGCGGCGGTAGCTGACGGGGTCGGCGGCTTGTTTGCAGGCGATCTGGCTAGCCGGATGGGCGCCGTGGCCTTCTCCTCCAAGCTTCTAGAAAAACTGATGGTCGGCGCCGCTCTCCAGCTGGACGATAAACAAGTGGTCGACGCCCTGCGAGCCGCCGTGGACTACGCCAACGAGGTTATCCTGGACAACGTGCCGAGAAGCGGCACAACGCTAGTGGCGGCGTTGGTCATAGGCGACGTGGCCTACGTGGTCAACGTGGGCGACTCCAGGGCCTATCTGATAGCAAAAGACGAGATACACCAAATCACGAGAGACCACTCCCAGGCCTGGGAGGATCTCCAGAGGGAGCTGGCCAAGTTCTTCGAACCTGAGAAAAAAGTGGAGTTTGGGGAGCTGGCCGAGTTCAAGAGGAAGTTTATCCAGAGTCACACAAGAGCCCACGTAATTAACAACGTGATAGGCTTCTTTGGCAAGGTGGAGCCCATAGACGTGTTTAAAATTACGCTACACGAAGGCGACGTACTTCTGCTCTGTAGCGACGGTCTCAGCGATGTCCTAAACGACAACGACATATATAAAATAGTGGTAAGCAACAGCGATGACGCCGCCCGGAAGCTCGTAGAGGAGGCAAAGAAAAACGCCACAGACAACATAACAGTCGTATTAATCAAAAGAACATGACTCTGTTAAGGAGTTGAATACTCTGCTACACCAACGAAATAGTGGAACTCTTGAAACCAAGACCCAATCCCGATGTTAGGTGTAACGCAAATAATGAAACGTAGCTTCAATGGCTATAAAAGATGTATCTTGCTATCCAGATACCGTGCGGTAACTTTGGCAACATGGTGCGAATATAGATACTGGCGACGGAACAGCAAGACTCCTCCGCATCTACCCGCCGAACGAGGTCGCGTTGGCGTAGCCAGCGAGCTCATAAATCACGGCGCGGACGTCAACGCGAGAGATAACTCTGGCTTACTCATCTTCTTTATGCCGCAAAATAGACTATGCATATATAGCACATGAGATAGATATCACATGACTCTCTGTATCCTGGTGTGTACATGGCTCTCGGATCTCGAAAAAGCTTTAAAGGGAGGGGCCAACCCTGATGTTAGGTGTAACGACGAAGGTGAGACTCCTCTGCACATAGCTGTGAGATATGAAAATGTGGATAAGGTAAGGCTTCTTCTCCAATACGGAGCCTCTCCCAATGTTAGGACTAGACATGGCGACACTCCTCTTCACTACGCCGTCTGTAACAGCGAGAGAAATGTGTTTGAAATGGTTAACGTTTTGCTAGCCAGCGGGGCCGACGTAAATGTGAGAAATATTGACGGACGGACTCCTCTCCATTGCGTTGCCGAAAGGGGATTTGTAAATACTGCAAAGTTACTACTGGACAAGGGGGCGGATCCAAACCTCGCCGATAACAACGGAAAGACTCCCCTCCACCTTGCCGCTGAAAACGGCCATTTTGCCGTTGTCAAGATTCTTGTGGACAACCGCGCGGATGTCGGTATCCGCGACAGCCACGGATGGACCGCATTGCACTACGCGGCTACCGGCGGATTTACAAATATTGTAAAGTTTCTCCTCGAACACGGGGCCGACCCAAATGCAGAAAACGACGGAGGGAACACGCCTCTACATGTGGCGGCCCTCAAGTGCTTCCCAGATCTGGTCGAGGTTCTGCTTGACCACGGAGCTGACCTGAGCCGGAAAAACCGGGAAGGAAAAAGCCCCATGGACATCGCCAGAGATAAATGCATCGCCTTCTCCGTGGCGGTAGACGACTGGAGGCGGAGGAGGGGGAGCGTTACCCAAATATATCAATAGCTCCGATTTCTGAGACCGGCGCGGAGCTCGGTTTCGACGCGTTGAGCCGTCACATCGCGGCTTTTTCGATTACGGCGAAGAAGAGGTCGCGGCTTTTGCAGGCGCTACTCCTTACTATTTCCTTCAGTATCACAGATACATTTGCCTTCTTTCTCGCAAGTTTCTGCGCCAGCCTGTAGAGGCGGCTGTAGTCCGAAGGCTTGACCCACCGGTACTTCTCGCCGCAGAGAACCAACAGCTCTTTCAGCGGATTGTAATACTGGTACACGCCGAGAGGCTCAACGCCCTTTGAGACGTTTTCCTCGGCGATTAGGGCCACACAGCGCCTCAGTACGTCCTTATGGTTGTTGTAGATGTCGTACAGAGGCTTGATCAGCATCTCCGCGGTTTTTCTCGCCGCTGTTCTGTCTGCAGGCAAGACGTACATATCCGCGTCTCTCAGCCTGTCAGCCACCTCCGAGAGACACCGCGCCAAGATTCTCTCAACGTCGAAGGCGTCGCCGGCAACAGCCGTGCCGTACCTCTTGATCTTCCCGTCTACGCAGTCGAGAAGGTGGTGAAGAGCCGCCGCCCGTAGATGCACCTCGTCAAGCCTGCCCCGCATCGCCAGACACCCCACCAAAACCTCGGCACCGCTCACTGCAAGCATCTTGATTTCGCCGAGATCTAACGCCGGATGTCTGACTCCAACGTCGTGGGTGTCGCACTTCCCCAGATCGATAAGCCTATCGACGAAGTTCGCCACGTCGCCAGATATCCCAATTAACTCTGCGCACGTCCTGTGCACCCTATGGGAAGGCATAGCCCCCGCGCAGAGCCAAGACGCAAGCGGCAGACTGTAGCGCAGACACGACCATGAATCCCCGGGGTCTCATATTTATAAACTTACTGGCGAACCAGATGGGCGCGACCCTCCTCAGCGTCAGATTAGGGCATTACGAAAATGTACAGAACCAACAGATCCAGGGAGACAGAGCTTACGGTTTCAATTATCCGTTTGAGATGCCTTTACGCGTCGAAACACGACGCAAGCCGCCAAAGCACAGCAATACCTGGTCGCACCCAACAAGCCAGACGTAGCGGCACTCTGCGTAGGGGAAGACAGAAGAAAGCCGGCTTGCAATCGGCCCGCCGGGATTTGAACCCGGGACCGCCCGCGTTCTTGGGCCGTGTTCATACAAGGCATGGGGATTGTCCTCTGCTAGATCGGGGGCGTCTAGAGACCAGCTCTCTGGTTGCGTCTTGTTGAGCCTCGCCGTCATGAAGCGAGCGCTACGGCGCCGCAAAAACGGTGAATTACGCCCACAAGCATAATTGTAACTGTGAATATCTACTTGGTCAGTCTTTACCTGTTGAGAGAAAGTTTACATAATTAACCTAAGAGAGGAGCCATGGAGTCGATTATGGCTCAACATGCGCCGCGGCGTCTACCACGTCACGGATAACTAAATTAAACAACGTCTAGAGCTTGCGCTGGCCGAGCCGCCGACTATTGAAGAGGTGCTCGAGCAGGTCTCCACCCGCGGCGTCCTCCGGGGGCCTGTGGACTGGGTCTTCCCAGCGTGGATGCTCTACGTCGAATATGCAACGCAGAAGATCGCCGAGACGTTTCCGTTATCGGAAGAGGAGAAGAGACAGCTACTTCACTTCCGGGGAACGCTGACACAATTGTTGCTGGAGGCGCAGAAACAGGCAAAGGCAAAGCTGGCGGCGCTGTACGAGGCCGTCGCCGAGGGCACGTACAGGGTAGAGGGCAACAAGCTGTACGCGCCAGACGGGACGTGGATGTATGTAATAGGGGACTCCGCTCCACATATTCCAATCCGCGGCGTAACAGCTAAGACGTGTTTACCCGACCTGCTGAAGCTTCCGCTCGAGAGGCTTGAACTGCTTCAGCTGGGCTGGAGGGCAAGCGACGAAGGCAGGCACAAGAGGCAACCTTACATGGGCACTACACAGCCTTGGCAGGTGTTTACCTGGGCGGCGGCGAGATACGGAGAGCTCTACGCATGCGTTCTCTCGACCAACTTGACGCATGAAGGGATAAGCATTGAAGTGTACATCAAGGCGAAGAGCTGGAGGCAGAGGTGGAGTAAGGACGAGGCGATAAGCCTAGTCGCGGAGTACCTCAGACGCGGGGAGTGGACACCCATGCTCACCATGTGGTTAGGAGACGGAAAGGCAAAGTGGCGAAACATCTTGCAAAGCAAGTACGAGCTACTAGTCGCAACTAAGGAGCCTTGGAGGCTGGGCATCCGCAAGGGAGCATACGAGGCCCTAGTCGCCACCGGCAAAGAGGCGTTTGTAAAGCTTAGAGAGACGGCCGGCGCATACGGCGAATTGCTGGATCTGCTGAAGACCCACAAGTGGATCTATATAAAGCTGGCCACAGACGACGGCTTTAGAGCCGCCCTTAAGCAAAAGAATAGCATAACTGTGGAAGGCATTGTGATGTTTCTGCGTCTCGTCAGCGGTGGGGGCGGCTCGCTTCTGGCTGAGCACTACACCCGCGACCCAGGAAAGGCGCATGCCGCTGTCGACAAGCTCAAGGCGGCCGGGCTGAGGCCCAACATTGTGAGGTCCGGCCCAAACTACGTGGTGTACATCGCCACCACGGACCTCCTAAAGCTTGCAGAAGAAGACGACGCCGTCAGAAGAACCGTAGCGCAGTACCTCGCCGAAAAGGCGGAAAACGGCACGCCGAGGCAGAGGGAGATCGCTAGGAAACTCCTGCAAAGACACCCTCTTTTTCTATCCTCTTAATCGCCTTCCGTCTTCTCGACATCGCCATGCGTTAACCAACGCCGAACTTGACCGATATGCGGAACTGCAGAACCGAAGACAACGACGTGCGGAATCAGTCAATGTTTAGTCTGATTGCGCCGAAGACAGCCAGGAAACTCATGGATCGGCCCGCCGGGATTTGTGGGCGGGTTCTCCTGAACCCGGGACCGCCCGATACAGGCCCCGGGGGTTTCGTCTTGGCTGTCCCCCGGGTGGCTGTCTACAGCGTCGCCCGACCGGCGAGTCGGCGCTCCCCCTTGGCGCCGCCCATCCGGATCGACGGGCGCTCTCGACCGCTGAGCTACGGGCCGCTCTAGATATAGAAAAACGGAGATTTAAAAATCTTTTCTCTTAAGCAGTTCCGCTGTCTGGCGACCCCCGACCTCACGTCTTTCAGCTCGTTCACGATGGTGCCGAGGTAGAAGACGAGGACCTCCTCCGTGTTCAGCTTTTCCCCTCCTTAATCTTGCCCAACACATGCTCCACCGCAATCTTTAACGCGTCATAGGCAATTAGAGACGTCAGCCTCAAAGGCCACGCCGCATCTCTATGAAAGCGTTACTCACCACATCGCCTAGCAACGCCGCGGTTGTAGCCGCGGCATCGACCGCCGCCGTCCGTTTGCGATCTGATGGCCGCGGTACAGCTGAAGGGGGAGTCTATGGTGTGGCTGAAGACTTAGGGGGAAGAGACGGGAAGTCGGAGTTTTTTGAAGTCTCTTGCAGACTCCGGCTGTGTCGTCGGATGATATAGTTATATATAAACATGTTAAAGATAATATGAGAGTCGCCGTTGTGGCCACCTGGGGTCTTCCTCTGATGTGGAGGAAGGTCAAGTACTTCGTCCCCAAGCTTCCTTCAAAGCTGTGCGGGAGGCCTAGCGACTACTCCGAAGTCGCCTTGGAGCGGGAGGGCTACTCCTCGACCGCAGTTGTCCGGGAGGCGCTGGCAGACCACGAGGTCCACGTCGTGGTGGTGGGGCAGGAGTCCATCGTGGCCAAGTGCCGCAACGCGCCGGGGGAGCCGCGCGACGACAAGCAGAAGGTCGATGCTGAGGTCTGCCGGCTGAACGGGGAGCTCCACGGCAGGGTTGCCAGCGTCGAGGAGCTCCGGAGGGAGGCGGAGGATAGGCTGAGGCGCTACGTCGAGCTCTTCCTGGGGCGTGCCGACGTGGTGGTGTTGCCTGCGGTGGGCTGGTACGAGGGGTATAGGTTCTCGGGTTCTCTCGACAACGCCGGCTTCTTCATCGTCGACGAGATCTACAGAAGGCTTGAGCAACTGGCGCCCGACGCCGCCGTCCTCGATGTGACCCACGGCATAAACTACATGCCGCTCTTCGCACGGCATGCGGTCTACATGGCCTCCAAGGCGCTTTACGTGCGGCGCGGCGCCCCGCGGTGCCTCCTCGTGGTGAACTCGGACCCCGTGACGCAGGACGGTCAAGAGGCCGCGATAAACATAGTGGAGAGCGTGGAGCTGGAGGGGACCACGCTTGACGAGGTCCTCGTGGATCTCGCGACAGACAAAGACATAACGCCGCTGAGGTTGCTGAAGGGCGCGCCGCGGGAAGTTGCCGAGACGACGAATGCGGTGAGACAGCTCGTGAGGGGCGTCGCAGGCCGCCTCGGGATGTTGGCCGACGCGTTGAGGCTGGGGCTCCTCCTGTACTTCGCCCAGGTGGGGGGAGACGTGAGGAACCTCGCCGAGTTGGTCAAAAAGGCCGCGGAGGAGGCGCGGGATGCGGTTCTCAAGGCGTCTCCGGAGAGAGGGGGAGCATGGGTTCACGTCGTGAGGCGCCTGGCGGCTGACCCCGGCTTGGCCCGCCTCCGCATATTGGCGGAGGTGCTGGCCTGGGCGCACGGCGAGGCGCATAGATGCGGAGCCGAGGACGGCTTCTACAGGCTGAATTGTCTCGGCGACGCCGCGGACGCGCTGAAGCTGGGCGTCGTGGCGAAGACTCTGCTGAAGAACGAGATAGATTCGCTTTCCGACAAGTTGAAGGGGTGGGCGGAGGAGGGGCCGAGGCTGGTCTGCGAGGCCTTGGGCGAGAGTTGCAAGCCGTGTGTCGCCGACAAGAGGATCTTGATAGCCCACGCCGGCCTCGCCAAGGCCCTCGTCGACGTGGCGAGGAGAGGCGAGGAGCTCTACGTCAGGCTTCGGAGGGACTGCGCGGCTGTTGTGGAGACCCATCTGAGAAAAATTGAGGAAAACTGATGGCGGCTAGGACTCTCTACGTCGCCACCTGGGGGAGCCCGCTGAACTGGAAGGCTGTAGTCTACAGGTGCAGTGGCGGGGAGAGGACAGGGTTCTCGTCGATCGTGTGCGCCAAGGCCGACCGCTACGTTGTCTACGCCCTCGACTCCGCGCTGACGGCGGCCGCAAAGAGGAGCGAGGTCGACGGTAGGATTCTGGAGGCGGCCAGAGGCTCCGGCCTGGAGGTGGCCGAGGAGGGGGACCGGGTCGCCGTGCGCCCCGCGGAGGGGAGGGAGTGGCGGGAAGTCCTGCGGAGGTACATGAAGGCTGTGGCCGAGGCCATGGGCTATGAGGTCGAGGTGGTGGCCACGGGATCCAGAGGTCTCTACGGCGGATATCTCTACGAGGCCAAGCCGGATCACATCCTGGCGGAGCTCGTGCTGGGGCTCTGGCGGCAGGTAGAGGCGCTGGGAGAGCCCGGGGGGACTCTCGAGATAATGCTCGACGTGACCCACGGTGTGAACTTCATGCCGACTATCTCGCTTTACGCCGCCAGGCTCCTCGCCGGCGCGGCGCTCCTCCGCGGCTACGACTCTGTGAAAATTTCTGTGTGGAACGCCACGCCTCAGGAGTGGAGCTACGAGGCGCTGTTCAGCGACTCCGTCGACCACCTTCAGTTTCTGTGGAAGCCGAATATTCAGGCAGTGCGGGCCCTCTACTACGGAGCCCCGCTTCACTACGCGGCTCTCTGCAGAAAGGTGGAGAAGCCTGACTACAGGTCAGAGCCCAAGCCCATCTGCGGGGAGGGGCCTTGCAGAGTGACCTACGGCGAAAAACCAGACTACAGATCCCTCTACGAGCGTCTCCTGGCGTGGGCGGGATGCAGAGATCTGCCTGGCACCCTAAGCCAGTATAGGCAGTGGCACGTCGTTAAGAAGCTGAACCCCACGGCCAAGCTCCTCGTCCAGCACGAGCTGGAGGACATAAAGATGAGCCTCGACAAACGCCGCCTAGGCGGATGCACCACGCTCGCGGAACTGAAGGGCATCGCGCCGTCGCGCGCCGGTGAGCCGTGCGGCAAGGACAACAGAGACTTCGTCGCCCACGCAGGACTGCTGGACAGCCACACCAAGATCTGCAGACACGGCGACGACTACACGATACAGATCGACGAGCGCACCTACAAGTGCTTAGAAAAATAACGCCTAGACGCCGCCAAGCCTCCGCCGCGCTGAGCCCGCCGCAACGCTACTGCTACGTCCTCCGACTCACGCCTCCCGGCGAGGCCCGAAGACGTTCGCCTACGCCGCTGGACAAAGGACGCAAACGACATAAGCCACTAAACAGTGAGATTACTTTAATTTTTAGAGAATATCAAAGTAAATTACGCACTGCCGAAAAGTTCAGATAGAGCGCATTTCATCCTTCTTAACGCTTGAAGACGCGGACCAAGAAGAGGTCCCTGACGTGCAATCCTCTCGTTAAAATCTTCTGAGATTCTACCTCTGTTTGAGATGCTTCGGCTTCTTGACAGGCTTCGCCCGCGTTGAGAAGACTAAGCAGGTTTCAATTCTCTGTTTGAGATGCATTAACCATTTCTGCGAAAAGTAACCTGAAGTTCACGTGGCAGATGTTTCAATTCTCTGTTTGAGATGCGCGGCCCTTTACGATCAAGGCCCTAAAAGCTTCTTCGGTGTTTCAATTCTCTGTTTGAGATGCACAACCGGCACCCTGTGGCCGACAGGGAGGCCGATAAGGGCGTTTCAATTCTCTGTTTGAGATGCGGCGAGTTGTTTGACGCGGGGGTGTTTCATAATGTCATGTGGGTTTCAATTCTCTGTTTGAGATGCAAGTCGCGCACTAGGATTAGACAGCGCGTAGGCAGATTCGTCGTTTCAATTCTCTGTTTGAGATGCACTGGCAAAGAGGCCGAACGCTACATCTCATCTCTTCTTGGTTTCAATTCTCTGTTTGAGATGCCACGCCGCGCAAGACTGTATACCTCGTTTCACAGCCGCGTTTCAATTCTCTGTTTGAGATGCGCAAGAGCAATGTGTATATCGGTGATAAGTACATCAACATCTTTGTGTTTCAATTCTCTGTTTGAGATGCCGTAGTTAAAGCCCTGTTGGAACACGGCGCAGACCCCACCATAAGTTTCAATTCTCTGTATTGAGATGCGATGCGGGCGGTGTACAACTACGACAGTCTCATCTTGAAGTACAGTGTTTCAATTCTCTGTTTGAGATGCGTTGATATATTCATGCGGACGCGCCGACTACGACACCATTTTGGTTTCAATTCTCTGTTTGAGATGCCAAGCAGATGCTTCAGAGCCTGCCGCCTGTGGCTAGGGAGCGTTTCAATTCTCTGTTTGAGATGCCCGGCATTGACCTTAATGAGCTTGGTCATCAGCTCAGCTATTTGTTTCAATTCTCTGTTTGAGATGCCGCTGGGCGTCCACACGGCGTCGAAACCGAAGGCGGAGTTGTTTCAATTCTCTGTTTGAGATGCTGGTGAGGGAGGCAGTTATCCACAAGGTGGTGAAGCTTATGTTTCAATTCTCTGTTTGAGATGCAAAAGTCCCTAAGGCCCGGGAATTCCGGAGGGCCGGTGCGGCTTATGTTTCAATTCTCTGTTTGAGATGCAGGGACGGGTCCTTCGGGGCCGCCTTCACTTCTCAAATTATAGTATTCGAGTTTCAATTCTCTGTTTGAGATGCACTCAAACTGCAGGAGGAGTTCCGTCAATGGGCGACGGAGTGTTTCAATTCTCTGTTTGAGATGCGGAGACAAAAATGGACTGGGTATCAATCAAAAGATCGGTTTTTTCAATGTTTCAATTCTCTGTTTGAGATGCTACAAGAATTCGCGGGGACGGAGCTCCTTAGCCTTTTCGACGACTGTTTCAATTCTCTGTTTGAGATGCCCGCTCTGATGCCTGCGCCTATCCGCGCGGCCGCAGATCTCAGCAGTTTCAATTCTCTGTTTGAGATGCGAAGAGGAGCGCCGCCTGCGCAGGCGGCTAATCCAGAGTTTCAATTCTCTGTTTGAGATGCGGGGAGACAGCTCATCGAGAGGTACGTGCCGGACTACGGCAGTTTCAATTCTCTGTTTGAGATGCCTCCTAAGCTGGATCGCAGACCAAGCGCTGTCAGCAACCTAGTTTCAATTCTCTGTTTGAGATGCCTCCTAAGCTGGATCGCAGACCAAGCGCTGTCAGCAACCTAGTTTCAATTCTCTGTTTGAGATGCCGGGCTTTCTGGTCTTTTGAATTGTGTTTGTTTTTAAGTTTTTCTATCTGCATTTCGACGTGATGGTGTCTAACTTGGTTTGTGTGGGTTGTGGGGTTTGTCTATGGGTAAAGTGTGTCGGGCGTGTATATGCACATGTTTGCGTGTTTCTTCGTGTCGGCGTCGTCCTGTGGCTTTGCGTTGCACGACGTTTTATAAACTGGATTTCCGCTTTACGTACTTAACCTGCCGAAACAGTAGAAAGTGTTGACAGACGTAAAGCGGATGGTGCACGACGATTTATAAACGCTGAGCTTTAAGCAACCAGTTAAATATCATCACGGCGCCGCTGATCGGCGCGCCGGCGGCCCTAAGAGACAGAAGAGGGGTAGCGTCCATTCCCCCCGGCTGGTTATGTTGTAGCTTTTGCCGAGCATCCGATGAGGGGTCCGTTCGCCATCTAACTGCTCGACAGAGGGTTGTGGCGGCTCCGCGGTGGCGTGGGTGTGGTCGGGGTTGGCCAGATCTGAGGGCCCCTAGGGTTGTGTGTTGTGGGGGTGTAGCGCGCCGTAGCCTAGCCGGGCCATGTGGCCGACGGTTGGTGGGCAGTCATGTGCCTCGACTACGGTGCCGGGCGGCAGGGCTGGGTACTTGGGTCTTCTCTCGCGGCATACGTCGCTGAAGCCTAGGCCCCACTGGAGCACCTTGACTCTTTCGTCGGGTTTGGCTTTGCACTCTTTGGTGTCTAGTTTGAGGGCGCCTTTGGGCCTTAGGCATGGGGGCACCTCGCCGTCTGGCATCAGCAGGGGGGTCATGAGCACGGCGGTTCCGCTGATCTTCTCGGGGGGCTTGAAGTCCGTCTCGACGGCCTCTATCAGCGCGGATCTGCCCTCGCCGCCCAGTCTGACGGCTGTCGGCTTTATGACGGTGAGGCCGTCGATGTAGTAGATGTAGGCGACGTTCTTGGGGTATAGGTATGTGGCGCGGTAGAGGTGGCCGGGTCTGGCGGCCTTCTGCTCGGTGAGTGCGAGGCCTATGCGCGTCTTCTTGTCGAACTTCTTTGGTGAGCCGTCGGGGAACGCGGCGAAGTCCATGGCGGGGATGCCTACCTTGTTGCCTATTTTAACCAGGGGGCCCCACATCATGCGCATCCCCAGCTGGTCGGCGAGGGCCGTCAGGGCCTCCTCGGCGGCTTGTGTCGGGTTGCCGACGTCTTGGGGACACCTTGCCTGTACGCCGAGGAGGTCGCCGAGGGCTCCCAGGACCGTGGATGGCGGCGGGGCTATCCACACGTCGTCTCTGCTGGCCACTGCGGGCGAGGCGACGTTTCTGGTGCCGAAGCGGGCGGGCCCCAGGGGGACTATCCTCAGCTCGATCATAGGAACTCCCGGAGCGCCTTCAGGAGCTCCGCCGTGTTCCGCCAGGGCCCCTCTATCCTCAGCTCGTCACATGTCTCCTCGACCTGCGCCCTCTTCTGCTTGTCCTGCGTCTCCTTCAGCTTTAAGCTTTCCCACATCTCTCTGTGTAGCTCGGCGAGCGCTTCCACAGCCGCCTTCCCGTCGCCCCTAGCGTTCCTCTCTGCGATGTACCTCAAAAGGGCCTCCTCGGCTCTGCGCCTGATCTCTTTCTCCTCCGTTTTTTCTTCGGCGAATTCCCTCTCCATGTCGTAGGGGAGGTTTCTGGAGAGGCTTCCCTCTAGGAGGGCCGCCACCACCTTCATGACTGAGTCGACGTTGCGCGTCTTGGCGATGCCCATGTGGCCGGTGGAGGTGGACACCACTAGGGCGTCCTTCCCCTTCACGACGTCTTTGGCCTTCTCCACGGCCTCGTGTGCCGCCCAGACCTCGACAGCCATGAAGTCCGTGATGGAGTGGGCTAGTCTGACCGAGTAGCTTCTGCCGTAGGCGGCGGGCGCCGGCAGGGCGTAGTTCCTCAGCCTGTGGAATCCCTTCTCGCCGTGGTATCCCTCCCGGGTCTCCTTAACTATCTCCAGCGCGGCTGGCCTGGCGGCGAAGGCCAGCAGGTCGTCGCCTCCGGCGTAGACCGCCTCGCCGCCGTGTTTGAGGACCGTCTTGACGTCCTTGAGGGCGGTCACCATTAGGGAGGCCGAGAGCGCGGCGTAGTACGACGGTGACGGGATGACGAAGGCCACGTCGCCGAAATCCTGCGCCGCATCGCCGCATTCCGCATCCTTCAGCGCCCGCGTTGCCTTGAGGGCTTGGGCGGCGGCATCTCTGTCTCTCCTCCACTGCTCGGCGTCTCCGTCGGCGTCCTTGGGGAGGATCTCGTCAACTGCTTTCCCCACGTCGGGGCCGAGCCCCCTCACGCACCCTCTATTCAGTTGCCCGATGAAGTCGCCGTCTGCGCTGATTATGGCGTACATAAACGACATGGGCGGCGCCTTTTCTCCGGGCGGCCTGCACCGCCGAAGCGCCTGGTCGGGGGCCGGCGAGGGGCCTATGACCTCCTCGGCGTCCTCCCCCTGAACTATTTTCTCCACAGCGTTCCTCACATCTTCCGGGCACCCATCCATCCAGCTCTCCCTCTGGTAGTACCACGACAAGGCGATCACCTCTACGGACGGGAGGCGTCCTCTGGTGGCCGCGTAGTAGAGCGCCCTCCTCAGCACGTCCACGGGCCCTAGGGCCTCCTTCGGCTTGAACACCCTCTTGAGCTCCTTGGGGTCCCACCCGCGGCCTAGCCGCTCCTCAAGCGTCTTCTTGGTCGCCTCGTCGTAGTCCAGTGAGTCGGGGCTCTGGCCGAACCTCAGCGAGGCTGGCTGGTCTGGGTCCAGGGTGCTGTGGATCCACGGCCCGTCGTAGAGCTTTTTAAACCTCGGCGCGCCGCCCTTGGCGAACCAGGAGGGTACTCTCGGCACGGCTGGTCTGCGGTGGAGCAGACGCCGGGCGGCGTAGAAGAGGAGGCGCTCCTCGTCGAAGACGCCGGGCGGGCCGCCGCGCGACAGCACCTCCGCCAGCCTCCTGGCCTCCTCGCGGGCCTCCTCCACAGACACGTATCTATACCTGAAGGGTAGGTAGGGCATCGGCATCTGCCGCAGCGTCTCCACCGTCAGCTTGTAGATGGAACTGTTCTTATCTATGCCGAGGGGGATCGGAAGGGGCGGGTCCACGCCCTCCGAGCCCAGAACTGCATCTTTTATGGCCGTCAGCGCTTTGTCGAAGTAGTCCGGCGCCTTCTCCGCCTCACCGCAGTCTGGCAACATCAAATACGCGGTGCCGGGCATCACCGAGGCTCTGATCACGAGGGAGTGCATGAGGGGCCCGGCCCACCCTCCCCTCCCCGACTCGGGGAGCTCTTTGAACCCTAATATCTCTGCGACGAATCTTGAGTAGCGCTCCAGCGCCTCGCTACCACCCTTTATCTCCCTCTCCAGCTGGAGGTAGAAGAGGGGGTTGAAGCGGGGCGTAGGCGAGAGGAGCACGTCCGGCCCGTAGACCCTCATGTACTGCCAAACGGTGAGCCATATGGCCAGCGACACGAGCAGGCTCCCCGCGTTGTAATCGCCGGCCTTCCTCGCCGAGCCGATTACCTTCTGTATGCCCGGTATGTCCACCTCCAGGAGGCATCCCCGCATCCCGCCCCCCTCGCCTACCCAGTTCATGACTGAGGTCGTTGCGTACAGGTGGTCGAAAATGGTGTGGGTCGGCGCCCTGGTGTCGGCGGGCAACGCCGGAAGGTCTCTCAGCGCCCAGGCGAGCTCCGCTGACGCGTAGAGGAGCATGTAGGCATCTCTTTCGCTTGAGGCTTCTTTCAAGATGTTGTTGACGTCGTGGACGTAGTCCAGGTAGGCCGCCTCGAAGGTCTTGGGGTCTGGCCTCTCTATCTCTAAGCTGTACTTGACGTTGAAGGGGTTGTAGAGGGCCTTGGCTTTCACCCAGTAGCCGCCGTCGGGCTTGGGCAACGCCCATCTGTCGAGAGAGGCGGCGACTCTGTCGGCCAGATCTACCCTTCTCGCGAGTGCGTCTCTGGTCGGGGGTGCCCTCCCGCCGAGGGGCGTGGCCATGAGCATCGTTGCGAGCATCTGGCGCGCCTCCTCCTCGTGACTGTTCTTGCTGTATATCCTATAGCCCTCGAACCAAAGCGCCTTGTGCGGCGGGTCGTGAAGGAGGGCGTAAGCCTTTGCAAACCAATCCATAAAATTTTAAATATAGTATTTATTAAAGTTTATGGAAGGGAAGTTGTTCTGGTTGGTGGCGTTGACCGCGGTACATCCTGGCGTCGGCAGAAGCGAGGAGGCGCAGGTCGACCTGCCCGTGCAACGTGACGAGTTTGGTCTGCCCACCGTCTGGGCCTCCTCGTTGAAGGGCGCCATAAGGGCCAAGGCGGAGCTGGGGCTGTTCCGCGACGGCTTGTGCGTGGGGAAGCTGGAGCAGTGTGCCGGGGTTCTCGCGGCCTTTGGCCCCAGGCCAGAGGAGGCGTCTGACTTCGCGTCGCCCGTCGCGTTTCTAGACGCCAAGCTTGTGGCCATCCCCGCGAGGTCCCTCAGGGGGGTCTGGGTGTACGTCACCTCGCCGCTCCTCCTAAGCTTCGTGAGGCTGTACACCGAGGCGCTGGGCGCCGCCCAGGCGGTCAGCCTGCCGGAGGTCCCGAGGCCCAAGAGGGGCGAGGTCTACCTCTCTGACGATAGATACGCCGTCGGAAACGAGGCGGTGATCAACGAGAGGAAGTATAGCGTGGCCGGAAGGGCGCCGGCCCTCGACCTCCCGCCGTTCCAGGGGGTGAAGAGGATCGCCGGCGACGTGGGGTTCGCGGTGGTGTCGGACGAGGACATCGCGGGGGTCGTGCGGCGGAGCCTCCTGGTGCAGTACAGAGTCCGCCTCAAGCAGGAGACCAAGACCGTGGATGTGGGGCCGTGGAGCGAGGAGTACATCCCGCCCTTCACGGTGTTCGTGTCGGGGTACTACTGCGCCAGACGGCGCGTCTCGGCCGTGGGCGTGCGGGTGCAGGTTGAAGACATTTCAAAGTGTAACAACGACGAGGTGGTGAACCGCGAGAGGAAGATCTGCAAGAAGCAGGTTAAGGTCGACGGCAACCCCTGCGCATATGTGGCTGACGTGGTGAAGGGCTCCTTGTGGCTTGGGGGCAAGGAGACCGTGGGCAGGGGGCTTGTGAAGTTGTTGCTATGACGTCGTGGCTCGAGAGGGCTCTGGCTTGTGTGGAGCAGATAGAGAAGGTGTGCGACAGGGATGCCCGGTCGGCTTTCAGGGCGAGGGCTAGGCAGATCCCCTCAGATATATACTACGTGGGCACAGCCTACGCCCTTGCCGTGCTTGCGGCTAGGTCCAGCGAGCGGGACATATTCGGCTACCGCGACGTGAAGGAGGGGATCAGCGCCATATGTAGCTCCAAGCTGTCGAAGGAGGATAGGGGGTACGCCCTGTACGGCCTCTGCCTCGTCGACGCACTGAGGGCTCTGGGCGTGAAGGCCGACACGCTGGGGGATGCGCTGAGGGAGGCCGAGAGGCTGGGCGACTTGATAGACGCGGAGCTCGCCGAGTATGTGGACTGGCTTAAGAAGCTGGCCGAGGCGAAGTTCGAGAGGGGGGAATGAGGGCAGTCTTCGAGCTCACGATAGCCACGCACCTGTCTGTGGGCTGGTACGACCCCGACCTGGTGGACCCGCGTTTCTACATAAGGCCCACCTCCGTGAAGGGCGTCTGGAGGTGGTGGGCGAGGGCGGCCGCCGCCGGCGCGCTTTACGAGGCCGGGTGCGTGAAGGATCTGGCTGAGAACACGGCGAGGGCCGTGGCCGAGGACCTGGGCCTGGGCTCCACCAAGGCCGCCTCGGCGTACAAGGTCAGGGTCGAGGTCCTCGAGAAGCCCAGAGTTGAGGCGGTTAGGAGGAGGCAGAAGAGGGGCATCCAGAGGCTCGACCTCCTCGCGCTGTCTAGAGAGGTGGAGTACGCCGTCGGGGGCAGGTTCAGGCTGACGGTGGAGGGGAGCCACAGATCTTTCGCCTCGGCCGCGGCGGCGCTCGCCCTCGCCCTCACCCTCTCCGGGCTGGGCAAAGGCGGGAGGAAGTCGCTGGGCGTCGTCGATGTGCTGGAGGCGCGGGGGGACGCCCCCAGCGGCGGCGTGAAGGAGCTCCTAGAGGCGGCGAGGGCGGGCGTGAGGGTCCAGAGGTGCGGCGCCGCGCCGCAGTCGCTTCCGCCGTTCCCCGCGGCCGCCCGGGGCTTCTTCGAGGTGTATAAAGTCTCGGCCGGGTTCCCCGACATCCACAACATCTTCCTGCGGCCCAACAGGGCCAGGCTGGCCGCGGGGAGCTTCGCCGCGCCCGACCCTATGGACCGAGACGCCTGGTTTTTCGGCCTGCCGAGGAGCCAGAGGGGCACGGGCTACATGGACCCCCAGGGCGGCGATCTGAGGAGGCCCTCCGCTGTCTTCGCGGCGGCCCACTCGCAACGCCACAGGTACGGGGGAGGGACCTACATATCGATATTCCTCTCGGCCGACTGGCCCCCAAGGCTCAAGTGGGTCGGCGGAGGCGGCGTCGACAGCATCTCCGTAGACGAGAGGAGGATCAGGGGGGCGCACAGCCGCTTTCTCCAGCTCATAGGGAGGTGGAGCCCCCAGAGGGTATGGCCATGAGGCATCAGAGGCGGCCGCCGGCCGCCAGAGGCCCGCCCGGCGGGAGGCCCCAGCAGCGGGGAGTGGAAGGCGGGGTGTTCGCCCTTGACTGCGTCAAGCAGGGCTACAACGTGACCTCGTGCGTCGTGCTTAAGTTGCTCGAATGGATGAGGGTCAAACCGGAGGAGAAGGCCAGGCTCTCGATGTATAGCCGCGAGGTAGCCGTGGGGCTGAGGAACTTCTCCGTCGACACGGCCGCGGCGGCGAGGTATCTAGAGGCCGTGGAGAGGGAGCTGAGGAGCATGTTCCCCCTGGTCCTCCGCTTGACCGTGGAGACGGAGACCCCCCTCGCGGTGCATCTCCGCAATCCCTACATGCCGCTGGAGATAGGCCTGGCGTGGCATCCTCTATTCAACGCGCCTTATATACCCGCGACCACGCTCAAGGGCGCCCTTAGGGCGGGGGCGCGGAGAGGCGCCTGCGGATTGCCGCCGGCCGATCTGTTCGGATACGTGGGGCAGGAGGGGGCGTTGATCACAACCGACGCCCTCCCCACCACCTCGGCCGCCGTAGAGCCGGACGTCATAACGCCGCACTACAAGGAGCCGGACGTCAGAGAGGACCACGCGGAGCCGACCCCCCTCGTCTTTCCCGTGGTCAAGCCCGGCGCCACCTTCGACTTCTTTGTGGCGTCCCGCTCCATAGAGGCGCAATGCACCAAGGAGATATACAGCCTAATCAAGGAGGCCCTGGCGGAGGGACTCGGAGCGAAAACCAGGCTGGGGTACGGCATAGTCAAGCTCAGATAGGCAGGTCCCTATCCCTTTCAAGGAACCCAATGGCTTTTTAAATAATTGACGCCTCACTTCGCGCTTATTCAAATCAAGACCTTGAAGACGATGAGGGACGTGGTTATCGAGGGGGACAAGGTGGTCCTCTACGGGCCCAACGGCTCTGGGAAGTCCACGGTGATCCACTTCCCGCCCCTGGCCCTTACCGAGTTCTCCGCCGGCCAGTACTACAACAGCGACGTGTTGTCTGGGCAGGCGCTGGAAAGGGCGGAAGCCGTCGTGAAGTTCAGGGAGCTCCAGGTGGAGATAGGCGGATACAACCTCTCTGCGAGGAGGGACGACGGGAGATGGTGGCGGAGCACTGTCACCAGCCCTGGCGGCTGGGGCCAGGTGCTGGTCGTGTGGCATATAGACGGTTTCAATTCTCTATTGGAGATGCCTGCCTGTGGAGATCGTCGCTACGATATCGAGTCATAAGTCGCAGTTTCAATTCTCTATTGGAGATGCTCTACCTGGAGGTCTACTACGACAGGGCCTACGACCCGGATCTGTTTCAATTCTCTATTGGAGATGCACCAGCACCATAGTCTGGACTGCAACCCAGCGGATACATGTTTCAATTCTCTATTGGAGATGCTTCAATACGCCGGCGTGGAGATATTGTTCTGGCCTGGGATAACGTTTCAATTCTCTATTGGAGATGACCTGGCAACTGCTGAAAGAACGTGGTTGCGTAACGGCAAGTTTCAATTCTCTATTGGAGATGCCGAGGTGTTTGTGCTAAGCAACGCCCTGCCAAACGCCACAACCGGTTTCAATTCTCTATTGGAGATGCCAGGCCAGCCCGGGGGCCTGTCTCTGCCGAGTGCGCCCGGGGGGCGGTTTCAATTCTCTATTGGAGATGCATATTGAGACAGCGCGTGCGTTGGGGATGCGGTTCAGCGACGTTTCAATTCTCTATTGGAGATGCCAAGGCCGTGTCTGCGCTGGCCGGCAACGCGCCGATTAAGGTGGTTTCAATTCTCTATTGGAGATGCGGCTTTTAGCCGGAAAGAACCCGTGGGTGTGGGCCGCGGGTTTCAATTCTCTATTGGAGATGCTGGTGCTAGTGCGGCCGACGCGTGAGGAGTACAGCAGAAGCGTTTCAATTCTCTATTGGAGATGCCGTCATCGATGAAATTATGCTACCACCTGATGCAGATGTTGCAGAGGTTTCAATTCTCTATTGGAGATGCTCGTGTTGATCGAAAACTTCGAAGCGGGGCTCCACGTCGATGGTTTCAATTCTCTATTGGAGATGCTCTACCTGGAGGTCTACTACGACAGGGCCTACGACCCGGATCTGTTTCAATTCTCTATTGGAGATGCGATGAAATTGTAGACAGGTTGATGGCATTGGGGATCTACCGCATTCGTTTCAATTCTCTATTGGAGATGCAGCCAGGGCGGCTCAGCTTGCCGTCGTGCGGGACGAGGTGGAGGTTTCAATTCTCTATTGGAGATGCAACTATGGAGATGCCGCCGTATGCGGTCGGCATCCTCATGCTGTTTCAATTCTCTATTGGAGATGCCACCTCCTGACGCGGAATAACGTATGCCTTCCCCCACCGCCACGTTTCAATTCTCTATTGGAGATGCCAACAGAAACGCGAAACTGCAGAAGCCGAAGGTGGCGGTGGTTTCAATTCTCTATTGGAGATGCGCCACTTGTTGCTTCCAGTAGCCAGGGCGCACCCGTTCGAGGTGGTTTCAATTCTCTATTGGAGATGCAAACAACCCCCCAAACCCAATCCCAAATCCCCACAAAAAGTTTCAATTCTCTATTGGAGATGCGTAACGACGGTCTTATAGGCAACGCTATTCATAAGGTGGTTAAGGTTTCAATTCTCTATTGGAGATGCCGTGGTCCCTGCAGAGGCCTGGTGGAGTGCTGTGAAAAAGTCGGTTTCAATTCTCTATTGGAGATGCCCCCGCAATGCGAAGGGGGCGGGCACCCCCCCCCAACCCACGGTTTCAATTCTCTATTGGAGATGCCTCGACTTCCCGACGAAGCTGACCGTGGTGGCCGGCCCCAGGTTTCAATTCTCTATTGGAGATGCGCGGCAGTCGTCCAAATGGCCACCGGGGCGGGGAAGACACATTGTTTCAATTCTCTATTGGAGATGCCACTCATCCCGTCGAGTGAGGAGGGTGGCGTGGCGGCTTCCTCGTTTCAATTCTCTATTGGAGATGCGCGGGGGTATGATTGACATGGAGATGAAAGAGGCAATCGCCAAGGTTTCAATTCTCTATTGGAGATGCGCCCCGGCCGCCCTCTCGGCGGCCACCTGGTTTTGAGTTTGTTTCAATTCTCTATTGGAGATGCCAACACGGCAGACAACTTCGGAATCACCCCGCTACATGCCGTTGCAGTTTCAATTCTCTATTGGAGATGCACCATCAAGGGAAATCGTGCTTTGGCAAGCGTGTGTTTAAGGTTTCAATTCTCTATTGGAGATGCTGGGTCTTGTGGAGTTTTGGATGTGTGGGTTTTTAAGTTTTTTGTCTGTGTTTTGGCTCGGTGGCGCTTGGCTGGGCTGTGTGGGTTGCTGTGTCTTGTCTATAGGTAAAGTGTGTTGGGTGTGTAGATGTGTTTATCTGCGTGTTTTTCTCCTCGGCGTCGGCATGTGCCGGGAAGTTGCACGACGTTTTATAAACTGGATCTCCGCTTTACAAAACCAACACGGCGAAGAAGTAGAACGATTAGACAAAGATAAAGGGCATTCTGCACGACGATTTATAAACGCCGAATTTTAAACAGCTGGTTAAATATTTAACGCGGCGCCTAACTTCCTCCAAGCCGCTGGGCACATGCCGCGACGCTTGTCGGGTCCCCGGGGCTGATTCGCCGTGTAGCCGCTCGGCAGGGGATATGGGGCGGCGGGGCTGAGTCTCGGGCTGGTGCGCGGTGTGGGCTTGCTGGATCTGAGGGGTCTGGCGGCTTAGGGGTGCGTGTTGTAACGAGAGGAAGTATAGCATGGCTGGAAGGGCACAAGCCCTCGACCTCCCGCCGTTCCAGGGGGTGAAGGGGGTCGCTGGTGACGTGGTGTTCGCGGTGGGGTCGGACGAGGGCATCGCGGAGGTTGATAACACTTAGGCTTGTCCTCTCTGTGGAGTCTGGATGCTCAGATCTAGAGGGGGCCTGATATTGACTGTATGTCGAAAGGGGTGACTGCAAATATGCCTCCATCGACAGGCACGAGCTTCGTGATTGTGGAGAATATAGGGGTCGTGAAGTGTTATATAGGCAATTTATCTTGGGATTTATGCCGGATAGGTTGAGGGTTGACCTGCCCCTGGAGGAGTTGCCGGATAGGTGGTACAACATTTTGGCTGATCTGCCGGAGCCGCTTCCGCCGCCTCATGATCCTGACAACGGGAGGAGGTTGGAGCTCCTTAAGCGGGTGGTGCCTTCGGAGCCGTTGAGGCTGGAGTTCTCGACTGAGAGGTATGTCAAGATTCCTGAGGAGGTGCGGGAGAGGTATATCCAGGTGGGTAGACCGACGCCTCTGATAAGGGCCAAAAGGCTCGAGGAGTATCTCGACGCGCCGGTGAGGATATACCTCAAGATGGAGGGCTACACATACACGGGGAGCCACAAGGTGAACTCAGCCCTGGCCTGGGTCTACTACGCCTTGAGGGATGGGGCTAAGTTCGTCACGACGGAGACGGGGGCTGGGCAGTGGGGGTCGGCTGTGTCTCTTGCGGCGGCTCTCTTCAGGGTTAAGGCTCATGTGTTCATGGTGAGGGCGTCTTACTACGCCAAGCCTCTCCGCCGCTTTCTCATGCAGATGTACGGCGCGGAGGTGCACCCAAGCCCCAGCGAGCTGACTGACTTCGGCAGGGGGTTGCTCTCCGAGAACCCGAACCACCCGGGTTCCCTCGGCGTCGCCATCACAGAGGCGGCTGAATACGCCTTGAAGCACGGCGGGAAGTACGTGGTGGGTAGCGTGATAAACTCAGACATAATGTTCAAGACGGTGGCTGGGCTCGAGGCGAAGAGGCAACTGGAGCTCATAGGAGAGGAGCCCGACGTGTTCATAGGGGCTGTCGGCGGCGGGTCCAACTGGGGAGGCGCCTTCTATCCCTTCATAGGCGACGAGCTGAGGTCGGGGAAGGTCAGGCGTAGGTACATAGCCGTCGGCGCTCTGGAGGTGCCCAAGGTAACCAAGGGGGTCTATAGATACGACGACCCGGACTCCGGCAGGCTGTTGCCGCAACTCAAGATGTACACCATAGGGGCCGACTTCGTGCTGCCCCCCATATATGCAGGCGACTTGAGGTACCACGGCGTGGCTCCCACACTCTCTTACCTCATGCACAAGGGCTGGGTCGATGGCAGAGACTACGACCAGGAAACGGTCTTCAAGATGGCGCAGCTATTCGCCCAGCTCGAGGGCTACGTGCCGGCCCCAGAGACCGCCCACGTCCTACCCGCGGTCAAGGAGGTGGCAGACGAGGCCAAGAGGACCGGCGAAAGAAAGGTCGTGCTGATAAGCTTCAGCGGACACGGCCTGCTAGATCTGGCCAACTTCGCCGACGTGCTGGGGTTCGCCAAAGGCTGAGCCGCAGAAAGGCTTAAAAGCCGACCAGCAGCGGCCCGTGCGGACATTCAGGCTCTAGCCGCCTCTCTATTTCGAGAAGCGGCACCTTCTCGGCGTAACCCTGGGCATCGTGGATGCCGACCTCTCGCTGGGCCGCGGGGTTGCCTCCATAGAGGCGGCGGGTCTCGTGGACGACTCGACGGGCGAGGGCATATACTACGCGGATGCCACAGGAGCCTCGGCCGCGCAGGTCGCCTACGTAGAGGTCAGAGGCAGGACGGCGAAGGTGGCTGGGACGTACGCCGGGCTGGCACGGCCCTACGTCGAGGAGGTCAAGAGGAGCAGATGAGGGGCAGGTTGCTGGGCGTTTCGGCTCAATAAACAATTCGTGAGGTTCCTCGGGCGCAGGCTCGTCGAGCTCTACAAGATGCTGACGTCGGGAGATGCGACCTACGGAGACCTGCCCGTATCCATCAAACGCCTTGGGTAAGCCCGCCTGAGGCGCGTGCTTGCAACGTCCCCCGCAACCAGCCACGCCGGGTTGCAAGCCTTAAGACGAGTAGTCGCCAAAGAAGTCGTTGGGTGTTACGGAGATAAGGAGGGATGTTTTTTAAAGAGTAGTTGTGGGATCGCCATGTGGATAGCCATTCTAGCGTCCAGGGAGGTCAAGCGAAACAAGCCGTATAGGGTCCGGAGGATGGGGGAAGACATGGTGTTTTGGAGGGATGGCGACGGAAAAATAATGGCTTTGAACAACTATTGCCCACACAGGCAGGCATTGCTGTCTCAGGGCAAGGTCGTTAATGGATTGATTCAATGTCCCTACCACGGCTTTGAGTTCGACGGTGCGGGTAGGGCGGTGCACGTCCCAGCGATGGGAAGGAGCCAGAAGCCCCCCAGCTATCTCAGGGCTAAGAGCTATGTGCTCTACGAACAACATGGCATAGTTTGGATGTGGTACGGTCCGGGGCAGCCGGAGGCGCCGCCCAGGTTCTTCGACGATCTTAAGGATTTCGAGACCTATGCGGAGTATTGGGAAACGTGGAACATCTCTTTTCCACGGGCAGTGGAGAATCAGCTCGATGTATTTCATCTGCCCTTTGTGCACCACAATACCATAGGGAGGGGCAGTAGAACGTTGATAAACGGCGTTGCTGTGAAGCAAATCGACGACCTCACATTCGTATGGTACGCCGTTGCTGAGAAAGATTTGGGGCAGAAGCCTAGGTTGAAGCTGGACGTCGACCCTCGGGAAGCCGGCGTTTATCTTGAGTTCATTTACCCCAACCTGTGGCAGAACCACATTTCGGAAAACATGAGGATCCTTGCATTCTTCGCCCCGGTGGACTCGCAGAGAACCGCTATCTACATACGTTATTATATAAGACCCACAGGCATAAAACACATCGATACGGCTCTTGCCAAGTTAGGCATGTTTCTCAACGTCTACATTCTTCACCAAGATCGACGCGTAGTGGAGAGTCAAAATCCAGCCATAATAGGCGATAAGCTAATTGCCGCAGACCTTCCCATAGCAATCTTTAGAAGAATGCTTCTCGAAGACAAAGAATTATTAAATAGACTTAAAATAAAAGTTGTATAAATTCTTTATAGATCATTGTTTAATTAATAGAAGTAAAATAGATTGCAATATAATAAATAGGAGGCTGAAATTGAGAGATGCAACGTACCGAAAGCCCTAGGGCCTACCACAGAGTTAATATTCTTAACACATCCAACGCCAACCAACCGCAACGACCATATACACTCAATTATCGGGGGCAATCAAGGAGTAAAGGGCCCGCGGGGGCTAGAGCTTCGGCCTTTTATGTCTCGTCTTCATTACGCCTTTTGCGGATCCAGCTAATATCACGTCGTTGTGGTTTCTGTATGTTAGGGAATGTGGGATATAAGCGGCGCATGCCGAAACCTATTGGTGTTAGTATAAAGTTACAGCAACGACAGTGACAGTGGCCACAGTTGCCCCCTCATCGGCTGTCTCAAACCCGAGTCTCTTGAAATTCGCCGTGTGATCCCCGCTTGCCGTGCGCCGGTGCTTCGTGGTGTGGTTGATTAGGTGGGGCGTGGGCGCCAGCGTTTGTCTAGCCTTAGGCTTCCGACGTATTTTATTATCCACTGGACTAGCTCGTCGTAGGCCTTAGCTCCCTCTCTAGTTAGGCTGACGTAGCCGTCGCCGTCTACCGTGATCAAGCCTTTTTCGATCATCCAGTTTAGGTACTTCTGGAGCTTGTCGTAGGACAGCCCTGAGGCCTGGGCTAGGTTGGTCCTCTTCATGGCTCCGTTGTCGATCAGGGCTTTGATTATCCTCGCCAGCACGTAGAGGTTAGGTTTGAAGTTTTCTGTACTCATGGTAGAGCCACCTAATCTCCCAGAGCAACGAGTCGAGGCTCCACAAGGTCTTGAACGTGTCGACCACCTCGCCCCAGGTTATGGCCAGGGCTATGGTCACCGCCAAAACCACTGAACCAACCAGCGCCGGGGTGTCTATTGTGTTGAATAGGAAGCCGTTCAGAATCGCGTAGGCAGGCATTACGAAGATCAACAGAAACGCTATCCACAGGGCCTCGTCTATGATGAGCAGGATTGGGTAGAGCGTCTTGGCCCTGTTGACTCTATACTCCACGTAGTCCCAGTCAAGACTCTCCAGTATGGCCAACACGCCCGGCGGCCCCTCCTTAAGCTTCTCGCCCCAATCTTGGTAAAACCCCTTGACCTCGGCGGCTTTGTCCAACCTGCGCGCCGCATACACCAGCGGAAAGAAGATCAACGCGGTGATCACAATCAACCACATGTCGTATAATTGAGGATATGTTATCCCCCACATGTACCACAAGATGCTGGCGATGCCCAGCGTCGCCACGGCCACGGTTAGCACTACTATGAATATCTTGCGCAGTTCATCAAGCTGGTTGTTGATGCTCTCCACGGTCTCTAACGCATCCCGGAGCCTTAGCACCTTCTCAGCCACGTCGTTCATCATGCCACAACCACCCAGTACCACGACAGTCTGATAATGGTTCCACCAGATAGGCCGACCACTATCAATGCTGGGGTTGGGCCGGCCGCGTCGCTGAGCACATCTACCAAATATGTGGCATTTCCTAGCGTTGAGGCTGAAAGCGAGCCTAAGTAGAGCAGTTTTGCGTCGACGGGTCTCTCTCTGGATAGTTCGAAGGACACCTCGATGACCTTAAATGTTGAGTTGCCAGATATTGAAGGGGGGACTGATTTATACAAGTTTCCATTAATGTTGAGCCACGTATAAGACCAAAGACGCCGCAAGATGAAGCCGTCGAACCTTAATTCCCTAGTTAGGGTTATCTCAATGGGGGGCGGAGATATAAGACCCGCCTCGATCAAGATCTTACTGCCGTTATTAAGAATAACCAGCGCCGAGCCTCTAGTAACCTCAAGTCTCACATCTAATCTATACTTAACGTTTGGCAGAGAATCGACGATCAACGCATATGCATCGCTCTTATTAAGCAACACGTATTCAAACCCGGGTCGACTTAGGCTATTAGCCTTAATGTTGAGATCCACGAATTTAATTTCAAGTAGTAGTACAAACACCAGCACCACTATGGCGGACCTGGTCAATACACTTCTCCACTTGGCTTTATCGATCCTAATCACGGTTCATCCACTGGCTGGTGTAAAAAACGCTTACTCCCTCCGGGGGAGTCCTCATCGGCTAGCCGCATAGGCGGAGCCCGACCTTATGCGCCGATGGCGGGCTCATCTGCACGCGGCGGTAGTCGGCGCCGCGGGTATGCACTCCGCAACCCCTGGTTCAGAGAGGGCTCGGGCTTATGAAGGTGTTGCCGGCGTCTCTACGGCGGCAGACAAGACGTCGTCATCTACACCTCAGCGCGGCGCTCCACGGGCCGTGGAGGGGGGGTTGCCGGCCCCGCCGATGTGGAATAAGTTTTTAATGTCAGTACGGTGGGCCCCTCATGTTGGGGGCTGTCAAGTTCAGGGTGGAGCGGCGCGTCGGCGACGCGGAGACCGTCTGGCGCCGCCTCTCTAGGCTGTTAGCTTATCATGAGTAATTTAAATACCTCTACTTCTAAATATGGTGGTTGCCGAAAGATACTTAGATAGTAGGGAGTTTGCAAAGATGTTGGGCGTAGCCAGAGTGACGGTGATTAAATGGATCAAGAGCAGCCGAATCACTGCATACAACGTCTACGGGAGGTGGAGAATACCCTACAGCGAGGTTGAGCGGCTACTCGGGGGTGTAGCCAAACGCCGCGTGGCGATATATGCGAGGGTGAGCTCCAGCACGCAGAAGGAGGATCTGGAAAGACAGGTGGAGTCGTTGAAGCTTTGGGTTGCCCGCAACTTCCCCAACGCCGAATATGTAGCTGTCGTAGACATGGCCAGCGGGCTTAAGGAAGACCGAAGAGGGCTGAGGAAGCTGGTCGAAATGGCGAAGCGTCGTGAAGTAGACGCGGTTGTTGTGGCGTATAGAGACAGGTTGACGCGCTTCGGATTTGAATACCTTAAAGAACTATTCCGGGCATACGGCGCAGAGGTATATGTCGCTTTTCAAGAGGAGTCCAAGGACTACGTCCAGGAGCTCGTTGAGGACTTCGTAGAGCTTGTGACGTCGCTCGCGGCTAGAATATATGGCATGAGGTCGAGAAAATACGAGAGGATAAGTTCGTGTATAAAACATGCCGTCTAAGACTCTGACTAGAACTGTTGCAGTTAACTGCTTCGGGAACAGTTTGACGCGCCGGATTCTGAGGAGCGTTGAAGACGCGTATAGGAGGATGGTTGAGGAGATGGCGGAATACGCCGTTAGGCATGGAGCATCCCAAGCGACGCTCCACAAGGTCTTCTACGCCAAGTTCCGCCGGGAGCATCAATGGTTGCCGACGAGGCTCATAAAAGGCGCATACCGCGACGCCGTCAGAAGAGCCAAATCGTTTAGAGCCGCTAAGAAGCGGGGCAAGGCGTATACCGAAATGCCAGAGGTCAGGCACGTTACTCTCACGTTTTCAGACGCACAAGACTGGAGACTTGAAGGCGGGGCGCTCAAGCTGAGAATCGGCGGGAGGTGGGTGGATCTCCGTTGCTCCAGCCATAAGCAACTACATAGATATCTCTACGGCGGGTGGAGGCTGACAGAGGAGTTAAAATTGAAGAGGAGGGGGAAGCATTGGGTTGCGTATCTGACCTTCAAGAGGGACTTCGACGTGGATCCAGACCCGCGGAACGTCGTGGCGGTTGACGTAAACGAGAACAACGTGACTGCGGCGGTGTTTGTCGGCGGAGTGCTTAGGGAGGTGTGGCGGCTGGAAACCGGGCTAGGCCGCATGGTTATTGCATACGCAGAGAGGAGGAGAAAAATCGCAGAGGGGCGCCACACGTCCGACCGCGAGGTGGGGACGAAGCTGAAGAGGCTCCGCGAAAGAAGGCGGAAGCTGGATGTTGTGAGAAAAGCGGCCAAATTCATCGAGCAGCTTGCAGAAGAGCACAACGCCGTCGTGGCTGTCGGCAGAATCACGCAGAGGGCCAAAGAGAAGATGGAGGAAGATAAAGGCATGAGGCTGAGACACCGCATACATCAGTGGAGCGTGAGGACTCTGGTGAGGCTACTTGAGGAGAAGCCGATACAAGTCGTCGAGGTATCAGAGGCGGGGACCTCCTCCCGCACCCCCTCAGGCGTCCGCATAACATTCAGCCCCCTTGTGATCCGCACTGCGGTGAGGGGGGCGTCTGGGCGCGTCCGCCCCGTGAAGATGCGCCTGAGAGTTGGGAGGGCCGGGGACGAGGTGTGGGAACGCGACGTCTTAGGGGCTGTAAACATCGGCCTCAGGTACCTCCAGATGGGGGGCTTTGTGGCGTTGGCCCCGACGGGGGCCCATGCGGTGCGGGCGATGCTGGTGAACCCGCACCTAGGCCCAACCCCGCTGGCGGAAATATCCACAATCATCGACAGACACCGCTAGCGGGGAAACGCTGGAGGACATGCCCAAGTACTGGGGCGGCCATAGGCGGGTCGAGGTGCTCGGCGTCAGCTCGGGCAGATACTCCCTCAGGGTAACCTTCGCCTTCCCCGGACCCCTCAACGTGGGGTATGCCGAGGCGGCAGTCGACGAGGCTAGGCGGGAGGTTCTGCTGAACTACGTCAAAGGCCCTTTCACAGGCGTCGTGAAGAACTACGTCGCCGGCTGCGTCCTCGTCAGCGATTGGGATGTCGCAATCAGCGCCTTATTCATCCCCCTCAAGCCTTGGATATCCTCCCACTTCCGGAGGGGAGCCGAACGCGCCCTCGAAAGGCTCACAAGCCCGTAGCGGCCCCGCCCGGCGCCTCCCTCTCGGGGGTGCTGTGAACCGCCTTGGCGAGACCATATAAGGGCTCCCCCGGCCCAGATGAGAGACCTAATGGGGGCATCTTGGCGCACCATCCTGGCGGCGTCCCATATTCCACCCTAGGGATTCTCGGTTGCAAAAGCACCTACATCAACCAAAAACCAGCCCAAGGCTTAGCCAAACAGAATGAGGACGGCGATGAGCCGCACGGCGGCCGCGGTCAAGATCTGAAACCCATTGGTCAGCAGTAAATGTGCAGAAGCCTAGCTGATCGTAGACGCACGTAGCACGTACGCGTGGATAAGGAGGGAGAGACGATAGGC